>NZ_JBXVPZ010000102.1:0-24791 GCF_057961495.1 Streptomyces sp. P5F9
GGGTGGGGGAGGGCATCGCGGAGGTAACCGGCCAAAGTGACCGAATTCGCATCGAGCATCCCAGCGGATTCCTGGACATCGAAACCAGCGTGGACGCCGGATCCGCAGATTCCGCTCCCGTGGTCCGCAGAACGGCGGTCGTCCGCACCGCACGCAAGATCTTCGACGGCACGGTCTTCCCCCGGCCCGCCGTCCCGACTCCCGCACCCGCACGCCCCCTTGGAGGCAACGATGGCTCCGCCGCTCGGTGACATCGCCCATATCGGCCACGCCCAGCTCTTCACCCCGGACCTGGACGCCAGTGTCGCCTTCTTCACCGACTACCTCGGGCTGACCGTCAACGGCCAGGACGGCGACACCGTCTACCTCCGGACCTACGACGACTACGAGCACCACAGCCTGGTCCTCACCGCCCGCGAACAGCCCGGCCTCGGCAGGCTCGCCCTGCGCACCTCCAGCGAGGAGGCCCTCCAGCGCCGTATCGAGGCGATCGAGGAGGCGGGCGGCACCGGCCGGTGGGTCGAGGACGAACCCGGCCTCGGCAAGCTCTACGTCACCACCGACCCGGACGGCCACGAGCACGCCCTGTACTGGGAGAGCGAGTACTACCAGGCCCCCGACGAACTGAAACCGGCGCTGAAGAACCAGCCGCAGGCCAAGCCCAACCGGGGTGTCGGAGTTCGGCGCCTTGACCACATCAACTTCCTTGCCTCAGACGTACTTTCCAGTGCCGAGTTCCAACAACAGGTGCTGGGCGCCCGGCCGACGGAGCAGATCCGGCTCAACGGCGGCCGGATCGCGGCGCGTTGGCTGACGTACACGAACAAGTCGTACGACGTCGTCTATACCGAGGACTGGACCGGTTCGACCGGCAGGCTGCACCACATCGCCTTCGCGACCGACACCCGCGAGGACATCCTGCGCGCGGCCGATCTCGCCATCGACACCGGTGTGTTCATCGAGACGGGCCCGCACAAACACGCCATCCAGCAGACGTTCTTCCTCTACGTCTACGAGCCCGGCGGCAATCGCATCGAGCTGTGCAACCCGCTCACCCGACTCGTCCTGGCGCCCGACTGGCCGCTGATCACCTGGACCGAGGACGAGCGGAAGAAGGGGCAGGCCTGGGGCCTGAAGACCATCGAGTCCTTCCACACGCACGGGACTCCGCCGGTCGCCTGAGCGGCGCGCAAGAGTCACCGGAGTCACCTGCACGCGATTGTCGATGAGATTGTTGACAAAAACGTTGACTATCCCGGCTCTGACTCCTTAGCGTCTGGCGCACCAAGCACGAGAGGTAACCAACGATGTCTTCCTCCCCCTCCCCGTCCCCCGCTCTGTCCGCGCGTGGCAGCAGACTGGCCCTCCTGGTCATCGGTCTGTGCTGGCTTGCCGTCCTCTTCGACGGCCTCGACATGTTCATCTACGGCTCGGTGCTCCCGCATCTGCTGGAGACGAAGACCTTCGGGCTCACCGCCGACCAGGCCGGCGACCTCGGCAGCTACGCCACGTTCGGCATGCTGGTCGGCGCCCTCACCGCGGGCACGGTCGCGGACCGGATCGGCCGCAAGCAGCTGATGATCGGCTGTGTGACGCTGTTCTCGCTCGCCTCCGGCATCTGCGCCGTCTCGGGCAGCGTCGAGGTCTTCGGCCTCGGGCGCACCCTCGCAGGCGTCGGCCTCGGCGGTCTGCTGCCCACCGCGATCAGCATGGTCTCCGACTACGCCCCGCGCGGCCGGACCGCCCTCACCATCGGCATGCTGATGACCGCCCACCACGCCGGCGGCATCCTCTCCGCCTACGTGGCCAAGTGGCTGGTGGACCCGGTCGGTTGGCGCGCCGCGTTCTGGGTCTGCGTCCTCCCCCTGCTCTTCGTCCCGGTGCTGCTGAAGTTCCTGCCCGAGTCGCTGAGCTTCCTCGTCGCCAAGGGCCGCACCGACGAGGCCAACGCCCTCGCCGAACGCTTCGAGGTCCAACTGCCCGCCGCCACCGGCAAGAAGACCGCGGCCGACCGCTGGGACGCCCTGCTCGCCCTCTTCCGCGGCGGCGAGTGGCTCCAGACCCTGCTGTACTGGCTCGCCTCCTTCGGCGGCCTGCTCCTCGTCTACGGCGTCGCCACCTGGCTGCCCACCCTGATGCGTTCCGAGGGCTACGCGCTCGCCGACGCCCTCACCTTCGTCGTCGTCTTCAACCTCGGCGGCATCGTGGGCATGCTCGCCGCCGGCCGCGCCGCCGACCGCTTCGGTGCCCCGCGCATCTCGTCGATCTGGTTCGCGCTCACCGCCGTGGGCGTCTTCCTGCTCGGTGTCCACATGAACCAGGCCGTGACGATGCTGGTGGTCTTCCTCACCGGCGTCTTCCTCAACAGCGCCCAGACGATGATCTACGCGACCGTATCCATCCGCTCGACCCCGGACAACCGTGCCACCGCGGTCGGCTGGACCTCCGGCATGGGCCGCTTCGGTGCCGTCTTCGGCCCGTGGCTCGGCGGCCAGTTGCTCGCCTCGGGCAACGGCGACTGGGGCTTCACGTCCTTCGCCATCGCCGGTCTGTCGTCGATGGTGTTCATCGGCATGGCGGCGCTGCGCAGCTCGAAGCAGGGCGAACGGACCGGTGTGGAGCAGGAGTTGGTCGGCATCCACTGACCGGCGGGAGTCGCACCCGGACAGGACCGGACGCCGGCCACCGCAGGGGATGCGGGGGCCGGCGTCGGTCTGTCCGGACAGGTCGCTCTGCCCGGACAGGTCGCTCTGCCCGGGCACGGTGGTCCGTCCGGACATGAAGAAGCGCCTGCCGCCCAAGTGGACGCAGGCGCCTGCTCGTTGACGAGGGCGTCCCTCAGTCCTTGCCCATCTGGTCCTCCGCCGACAGGTGTTCCACCGTCCTCCCCGTCTCGGTGAACGTCCGCGTGACGTACCCCGACGAGTACACCCACAGGATGCGCAGCGGGGTGTCGCCGATGTTCCGGAACAGATGGGGGATCGGCGAGGGGACGTACGTCGTGTCGTACTGCTCCAGCTTCGTCACCTCGCCGTCGACCACGACCTCCGCGCGGCCCTCCAGGACGGTCACGTGCTCGTCGCAGTTGTGCGAGTGCAACGGCGCCCCGGAGCCGACCGGATACACGCTCATCCCACTGGTGATCCGGTTCTCCCCGCCCGCCGACGGCGTCGTGACGAGAGGTGTCGTGACGACGGCACCGCCCCGGTCGAGCACGGGCACGGACGCGACCTTGATGATCGTGGTCATCCGGATTTCCTTTCCGCTTACACGCTTCTGCGTCGCATGACATTAGGCCTCGCGCGCGGGAATGGGTGCCCTCCGGCGTGCAGCTTTACCTTGCATTTCCAGGGGGGTGAGCTTCCCGGACCCGGCTGTACCGTCGGCACGCATCGCACGGATTCACGAACCGTGCACGTAAGGCGCCGGAAAGAAAAGGCAGGTACAGGCCCCATGAGGCTCCCCGTTCTCACCGAAGAGGAAATGGACCCGCGCCAGCAGGAACTGGCCGCCCGTATCGCCGGCCGGCGCGGCGGGGTCCGCGGACCCTTCCGGGTCTGGCTGCACAGCCCGGAGATGTGCGAACGGGCCGAATCCCTCGGCGCCTTCGCCCGCTTCGACTCCAGCCTCCCCAGGCACCTGAGCGAACTCACGCTGCTGATGGCCGCCCGCAACTGGGACGCGCAGTACTCCTGGAACGCCCATGTGCACCAGGCCATCGAGGCCGGCATCCCGGAGGCCGCGGTCAAGGCGATCGCGGAGAAGCGCGAAGCTGTCTTCGACAACGAGGCGGACCAGGCCTTCTACCGGTTCTGCCGCGAGATCCTCGACGACCACTTCGTCACCGACGAGACCTTCGCCGCCGCGCTGGAGCACTTCGGCTCCAAGGGCCTGGTCGACACCATCGGCGCACTCGGCAACTTCACCATGCTCGGCATGTGCCTGAACACCTTCCAGGTGGACCTCCAGGCCGACAAGGAACCCCCGTTCCCGGACATCCGCGGCTACGGCCGTGTCGCCCCGGACGGCTCTGACGGCGCCGAGTCACGGCCGTGACAACTCCGGGGGGAGGCGCGGTACTTCGCGTCCGGGGGGTCACCAAGAGCTTCGGTGGCGCGGCCGCGCTCAAGGGCGTGGACCTCGATCTGCACGCGGGCGAGGTCCACGCGCTGATGGGCATGAACGGGGCCGGCAAGTCGACGCTGGTGCAGGTCCTTTCGGGGGTTCATCAGGCCGACGCCGGCACCGTCGAGGTCAACGGGCAGGCGCAGCACGGACTTACGGTCCGCAAGGCGCGCCGGCTCGGCATCGCCTCGGTGCCCCAGCGCCGGGAACTGGCGATGGGGCTCACCGTCGCCGAGAACGTGATGCTGGGCGACCTGCCGACGCGCGGCGGGGCCGTGCGCTGGAAGGCGGTCGACTCCGAGGCCAGGAAGGCACTTGAGGCCCTCGGCATCGACATCGACGTCACGCGGACCGCGGGTTCGCTCACCGTCGCCGAGCAGACCATGGTCGAGGTGGCCCGCGAGGTCCGCCGCGGCGGCCGCATCCTCATCCTCGACGAACCGACCGCCTGTCTGAGCGCCGAAGCGGCGCACCGGATCAGGGAGTTGGTGCGCACTCTGCGCGACGGGGGCGTGGCCGTCGTCTACATCTCGCACTACATCGACGAGGTGCTGGCCGTCGCCGACCGGGTCACGGTGCTGCGGGACGGAGCGGTGGTGCGCAGCGCCCCGGTCGCCGAGTTCGACGCCGCAGGTCTCGTACGCAGCATGGTCGGCCGGGACGTCGTGTCGCAGCGGTCCGGGCGGCCCGCCCCCAAGGACGAGATCGGGCTCACGGTGCGCGGCCTCACCGACGGACGGGCCGTACGGGACTTCACCGTCGAGGTGCGCAAGGGCGAGATCGTCGCCGTGCTCGGACCGGCCGGGGACGCGCAGTCGCGCCTCTTCGACCTGCTCTCGGGGCGCCGCCGCCCAGATACCGGTCAACTCGCCGTGGACGGAACTCCGGTGCCGTTCGGCCGAGTTCACTCCTCGCTCGCCAGCGGCCTGCGCTGCGTCACCGGCGACCGTCGCGCCCTCGGCCTGGTCCCGGGGTTGTCCCTGGACGAGAACCTGATGCTGGCCGGTGACCGTTTCGCCCGCCGCCGTACGCACCGACGTACTCAACTCGCCCGCCGGGCCGCCCCGTTGCGCCGTAGCTACGGCGTGGTCGCACTCGCCGGGAATCCGCCGGTGGGCGCGCTGTCGGGGGGCAACCAGCAGAAGGTGCTGCTCGCCAAGTGGCTGCAGACCGAGCCGGTCGCCTGCTTCCTGGAGGACCCCACCAATGGGGTCGACATCGCGGCCATGGCCGACATCCACGCCCTCGTCGACGACCTCGCCTCGCGCGGTGCCGCCGTACTCCTCGCCTCCTCGTCCGCCGAGGAGGTCATGCGCCTCGCCGACAGGGTCGTCGTCGTCAGCGTCGGCCGGACGGTCGCCGAGCACGACATCGACGCCATCACCCACGACGAACTCGTCGCCACCGCCCTCGGAGGTCAACCGCAGTGAGCGTCAAGACACTTCCCGGCGCCCCCGGCGTCGACGACCCACCCGGGAGAGCCCGTTCCCGCTTCTCGTCGGCGGCATTGCGCGGGGCCCCGCACACCGGGCTGATCGCCGTCCTCATCGTCGTGATCGTGGCGACCTCGATGCGGACCGACTCGTTCGCGACCGACACGAACGTGATCAACATCCTGCGCCAGGTCAGTGTCGTCGCCGTGATCGCGGCCGGTCTCACGCTGCTGATGACCGCGGGCGGCATGGACTTCTCGATGGGCAGCAACGTCTCCGTGACGACCGCGGTCGGGGCGCAGCTGCTGGCCCACGGCCACTCCACCGCGTTCACCGTCGTGGTCTCGCTGGTGCTGGCCACCCTGATCGGTCTGGTCAACGGGGTGGTCGTGACGTTCACGAACGTGGCCCCGTTCGTCGCGACCCTGGCGTCGGCCACGCTGCTGGACGGCGTCGCCCTGCTCGTGCTCGACAGCGTCAGCGTCTCCATCGGCACCAAGATGTTCGCCCTCGGCAACAACAAGATCCTCGGGGTGCCGTACCTGCTGGTCGTCGCGATCCTCGTGCTGGTGGCGACCGCCCTGGTCATGCGGTTCACCGTGTTCGGCCGCGACGCCTTCGCCATCGGCGGCAACGAACACGTCGCCCGGCTGAGTGGCATCAACGTCACCGCCCGCAAGCTCTCGCTCTACGCCCTCACCGGCGCCCTGTCGGGCCTGGCGGGCCTCATGCTGCTGTCCCGGCTCAGCGGCAGCAGCCCCGGCACCGGCGGACTCTCGCTCCAGCTCCAGGCCGTCGCCGCGGTCGTCATCGGCGGCACCGCCCTGGCCGGCGGCTACGGCACGGTCGTCGGCACCGCGCTCGGCGTGGTCCTCCTCGGCGTGGTCGCCAACGCGCTGAACCTGCTCCAGGTCTCCAGCAACTACCAGTCGGTCTCCGTCGGTGCGGTGCTGCTCGTCGCGGCCGTCGCCAACGAGATGCACAAGGCACGTTCCGCACCTCATTGACCGGCCTTGCGCACTGCCGCATCCACAAAGACTGCATTCAGAAAAGGCGGTTCACCATGAGAATTTCGCTCCGTTCCCGCAGATCCATGCTCGCCGCGTTCGCCGGCACCACTCTCGTACTGAGCGGTTGCGGCACGAGCGACGACAGCGGGAGTTCCGGCGATGTCACCCTCGGGTTCGTCAACGGCGGTGACACCGAGTTCCACAGCTGTCTCCAGAAAGCGGTCGAGCAGGAGGCGAAGACGCAGAACGCCAAGGTCTTCACCGCCAACTCGCACCAGAATTCCACCACCGAGCTGTCCAACATCGAGGACATGACCTCGCGCAGTGTGAGCGCGCTGATCGTGCAGACGGTCAACGTGGACGCGCTGAAGGGCGACATCGCCAAGGCGAAGGCCGCGGACATACCGATCTATCTGACCTCCGTGGCCACCAGCGACGTGAACGACATCCTCGGCGCGGCCGTCGTGGACCTCACCAAGGTCGGCGCCCTGGACGCCGGCTGGGTCGCGACCGACGCGGGTGGCAAGAGCGTCGAGGTCGGCGTGATCGCGGGTGCGCCCGGCGCCGCCTCCGACCTCCTTGTGGGCGGCTTCACCAAGGCGCTGCCCGGCACCGCGAAGGTGGTCGCGAACCAGCCGGGCATGTTCAACCCGGTGAAGGCACAGGACGTCGCCGAGAACATGATCCAGGCCCACCCGAACCTGCGGTACACGTTCGTCGCCTCCGAGGACATGGCGCTGGCCGCCCGCAAGGCGTTCGACGCGGCCGGCAAGAAGGACGTGAAGATCGTGACCGTCAACGGCACGGACGAGGGCCTGGCCGCCGTCAAGGACGGACGGCTCTCCGCCACCGTGGCCAACTCGGCCATGGCGATAGGACAGACCGCGGTGAAGAACGCGGTCGGTCTTCTGGCCAAGAAAAAGGTTGACAAAATTGCCAACATTCCTCTTTTGTTGGTGACCAAGGACAACCTGAGCAAGGCCCCCCAGTACTGCCCGAAGTAGACGGAGCCCGGTGCCGGGTGCGACACCTGTCTCATTGTTGTCCGAGCCGCCTGTCCGCCACATCGCCGGAATGTCCAAGTGGAGCCGCCACCAGGACATCCCGGCCGGGGTCGGACCCATCAGTACGACCGGCACCGCCGCCGGGGCCCACCCCTGGCACACGTGGGCCTCCGGAGGAATCATGGATCGACTGCTCCTCATGCACAGCTTCGTCACCGTCGCGCAGGCCGGGAGTTTCAGCGGCGCGGCGAAGAAGCTGGGCTCGTCGGGCTCGCTCGTGTCGCGTCACGTCGCCGAGCTGGAGCGACAGGTGGGCGTCCGCCTGGTCAACCGCACCGCCCGCTCGGTCAGCCTCACCGAGCCGGGGCTCAAGTACGCCGAGTTCGCGGCCCGCATCCTCGACGAGATCGAGGCCGAGGACGCCGTCATCTCACACCTCCACGACCGCGCCGAGGGCACCCTGAGCATCATCTGCCCGAAGTGGATAGGCAGCCTGGACCTCGGGGACGCGATCGCCGCCTTCTCCGCCGCCCATCCCAAGATCCACGTCCGCTTCGAACTGGGCGGCATGTCCGACCGGACGTACGACTTCCTGGACAGCGGCTTCGACGTCGCCTTCCACACCCGCGACCTGCGCGACTCCAGCGTCCGCCTCAAGAAGATCGCCTCGCTGCCCTTCGTGCTCTGCGCCTCCGAGACGTACCTGGAGCGCGGCGGCCCGCTCACCGAGCCCAACGGCCTCGCCCACCACGACTGCCTCGTCCACGTCAACGACCCGGTCTGGCGCATCGGCCACGGCCACGCCTCCACCCTGCACAAGATCCGCAACATCGCCTTCTCGTCGAACTCGTACATCGCCCTCCAGAAGGCCGCCGTCCACGGCCGCGGCATCGCCCTGCTGCCCCAGCGCCCGGCCTACGACGACCTGATGACCGGCGCCCTCCAGGTCCTGCTCCCCGAGCTGGCGGTCCCCGACCGCCCCCTGTTCGCGATCTACGGCCCCGGTCAGGCCACCCCCCGCAAGGTCAGCGTGTTCCTGGACTTCCTCGCCGAATGGTTCTCCCAGAACCCCATTCCGGCCATCGAGTCGTAGCCGCAAGAAACGATTGCGAATTCAGACGAGCCCGGACCATTGAGGCCTTCACGCCCCGAAATCTAGGCTCGCCGGGCGACCCGCGAAACGAGGCATCCATGGGAATCCAGAGAATCGAATCCGTCACCTACGGGATCGACGACGTAGACGAATGTGTCCGTTTCTTCGGCGACTTCGGGCTGTTCCTGCTGGAGCGGACCGAGGAGCACGCGGTCTTCGAGACCCTCACCGGGCAGACCCTCCACCTGGACACCGTGCCCGGCCCCCTGCTGCCGCCGCCGGTGGAGGCGGGCCCGACCATCCGCGAGGTGGTCTGGGGCGTCGACACCCCGGAGGAACTCGCCCGGCTGGTCGCCGCCGCGGGCCGTGACCGCAAGGTCCACGAGAGCGCCGACGGCGTCCACCACACCGTGGACGAGAGCGGCTTCGGCGTCGGACTTACCCTGGCCCGCCCGAAGAACGCGGACGTCACCCCCCGCCCCACCAACGTCTCGGGCAGCGTCGACCGCTGGAACACCGCGCTGGAGCCGCTCACCCGGGCCTTCCCGCTGCGCATGTGCCATGTCGCGCTGAACATCGTCAAGGAGGGCCGCGAGGAAGCCGTCGCCTTCTACACCGAGCGGCTCGGCTTCCGGCCCACCGACATCGTCGAACCGATGGGCGTGTTCATGCAGGCACCGGGCGACGACGACCAGCACACCCTGCTGCTGTGCCACCGCCCCGACCGCGCCGGCGTCAACCACATCGCCTACGAGGTCCCCGGCTTCGACGACGTCATCGAGGGCGGCAACCACATGATCGAGCGCGGCTGGCGGGAGGCCCGCAAGCTCGGCCGCCACACCGTCGGCTCGAACGTCTTCCGTTTCCTGCACGCCCCGTGCGGCGGCCGCGTCGAGTACGCGGCGGACATGGACCGCGTCGACGACACCTACGAGACCCGCGTCCACGAGACCACCCCGCCCCACCACATCTGGGCGCTGCGCTCCAACCGCGACCAGCAGGACGCCCCCGCCACCTGACTCTCCTCCCCAGCCTGAGAGGGCACCCACTCATGACCTCCGACCACGGCTACCCCGCCGTCCGCATGTACATCGCGGGCGAGTGGCGCCAGGGCGGCACCGGACGGACCGCCCCGATCGTGAACCCGGCCACCGAGAAGGTGATCGGCGACGTACCGCTCGCCACCACCGCCGACCTCGACCGCGCCCTCCACGCGGCCACCGAGGGCTTCCACACCTGGCGGAACACCCCGATCGCCAAGCGCTCCGCGATCCTGCACGCCGCCGCCGACCTCATCACCGAACGCGCCCCCGAGATCGGCCGGATCATGGCCCAGGAACAGGGCAAGCCGCTCCGCGAGGGCACCACCGAGGCCCTGCGCACGGCCGACACCCTGCGCTGGCACATCGAGGACGCCCGCCGCGCCTACGGCCGGATCATCCCGTCCGCACCCGGCACCCTGCTCACCGTCCGCCGCGAACCGGTCGGCCCCGTCGCCGCGTTCGTGCCCTGGAACTTCCCCGTCGGCGGCCCCAACCGCAAACTCTCCTCCGCCCTGTCCGCCGGCTGCTCGATGGTCATCAAGGCGTCCGAGGAGACACCGGGCGCCGCCGCCGCGCTGGTCGCCTGCTACGCCGACGCGGGACTTCCCGCCGGTGTCCTCAACCTCGTCTTCGGTGAACCGGCCGAGGTATCGGCCCACTTGATCCCCTCGCCGCAGATCCGCCTGGTCGCCTTCACCGGCTCGGTCCCGGTCGGCAAGCTCCTCGCGGCCCAGGCCGGCGAGGTCATGAAGCCCACCCTGATGGAACTCGGCGGCCACGCCCCGGTCATCGTCTGCGCCGACGCCGACCCGGTGAAGTCGGCCCGCAAGGCGGCCCAGGCGAAGTTCTTCAACGCCGGCCAGGTGTGCACCTCCCCGAGCCGCTTCTTCGTCCACGCGAGCATCGTCGAGGACTTCACCGCCGAGTTCGTGAAGGCGGCCCAGGAAGTCACCGTAGGAGACGGCCTCGACGCCGACACCACCATGGGCCCGCTCGCCAACGAGCGACGGTTGCAGGCCATGGAGACCCTGGTCGCCGACGCCGTCGAACGCGGCGCCAAGGTGCTCACCGGCGGTCGACGCCTCGACCGCGACGGCTACTTCTACGCCCCGACCGTCCTCACCGACGTACCGGCGGACGCGCAGCTGATGCACGAGGAACCCTTCGGCCCGCTCGCCCCGATCGTGCCCTTCACCGACCTGGACGAGACCCTCGCCCTCGCCAACTCCCTTCCCTACGGCCTCGCCGCCTACGGCTTCACCGAGTCCGCCGCCACCGCCGAGAAACTCATGGACGCGCTGGAAGCCGGCATCCTCTCCATCAACCACTGCGGCGGCTCCGTCGCCGAGGCCCCCTCCGGCGGCGTCAAGGAGAGCGGCTACGGCAGGGAGGGCGGCCCCGAAGCCCTCGACGCCTACCTGATCACCAAACGCGTCTCGCACCTGCTGGCGGGCTGAACCGCCATGAGGTACACCCGCGTTGAGGTCGGCGGCCGGGCGGTGTGGGGCCGCGTGGGGGAGGAGCACATCGAGCTGCTCTCCGAGTCCCCACTTGACGGCGACCCGTCCGTGATCGGCATGGTGTCGATCGCCGACGCGCAGTGGCTGCCGGTCGTCGTACCGCCCGTGTTCTACGCGGTCGGCATGAACTACCCGCGCCACATCGCGCACGCCCGCGCCGAGACGCCCACCCGCCCCGAGGTCGGCTACCGGGCCAACAACGCGCTCACCGGCCACCGTTCGCCCATCGTCAAGCCGGCCGAAGTCGAGGGCCGCTTCGAGGCCGAGCCCGAACTCGTCGCGGTCATCGGCCGCACCCTGAAGCACGCCTCCTACGACGAGGCCCGCAAGTCGGTCTTCGGGTGGACCATCGGCAACGACGTGAGCGCCCGTGCCTGGCAGCATCAGGACCGCTCGTTCTGGCGCAGCAAGAACAGCGACACGTTCAAGCCCATGGGCCCCTGGATAGAGACCGACGTCGACGCCCTCGCGCAGACCACGACACTCCGTGTGAACGGGGAGGTCCGCGCCTCGTTCGCCACCGGCGACATGGTCTTCGACCCGTTCGACCACATCGTCGAACTCACCAAGCACATCACCATGCACCCGGGGGACGTGCTGTGGATGGGCGCCGAGTCCACCTGCCAACTCGAACCCGGGGACACCGTGGACATCGAGATCAGCGGCATCGGCGTCCTGTCCAACCCCGTACACAGCGAAGGGAATCCGTCATGAGCAGCGCACCCCGCTACATTCACCACGTCAACTTCCCCACCACCGACCCCGACCGCACCGCCGAGTGGTACACGAAGGTCTTCGGGATGAAGCGCATCATGCCCAAGTCCAACACCCGCGTGGTGCTGATGACCCGCGGCAACTTCGACCTCCACTTCACCCCGGTCGAGGAGATGGAGCGCATGGCGCCCTATCACTTCGCCGTCGAGGTCGACGACTGGGACGACTTCCTCGCCCACCTCAAGGATCTGGGCATCCGGCACACCCGGCCGATCGAACGCCCCGAGAACCAGTCGAAGTTCTGCTACATCCACGACCCCGACCACACCATGATCGAGCTCGTCTTCCACGGCCGCCGCCCCAACTAGCCGCCCGCGTACAGGAGTTCACCCCCATGCCCATCGCCGACTCCGACGGCACCTCCATCTACTACGAGCGCCACGGCAGCGGTCCGGCGATCCTGTTCGTGCACGGCAGCGGCGGCCACCACGCCGCCTGGTGGCAGCAAGTGGCCGCACTGCGCGAGGAGTTCACGGTCGTCACCGTGGACCTGCGCGGCTTCGGCAAATCGGATTCATCGATGCCCGAGTTCGACGGCCAGGACTTCCCCGGTGACGTCGTCGCCGTACTGGACCAGGAGGACCTGACCGACGTCATGCTGGTCGGCCAGTCCATCGGCTCCGTCGCCGCGCTGCGCGCCGGACTGCTCCGCCCCGAGCGCGTGGGCTCCGTCGTGCTCGGCCACTCGCTGGGCGGCATCAGCCACCCCGAGCTGAAGGAACTCGCCGCCGCCGACCGCGCCGAGGCCGTCAAACTGCCGGTCATCGACCGCCTGTTGACCAAGAGGTTCCAGCAGGAACGCGCCGACCTGACCTTCCTCTTCCAGCAGATGGGCACGTTCAACGTCGCCAGGATGCAGGACCTGCGCAACCTCGACACCGACGGCCCAACCCTGGACGACATTCAGAACTCCGGTGTGAAGGTCGCGTTCCTGGCCGGCGAGAAGGACGCGGTCCTCAGCGTGAAGACCGTGACCCGCGCCCACGAACTGCTGCCCGGCTCGCACCTGGAGATCGTCCCGGACGCCCCGCACTCGATGTACTGGGAGACGCCCGCGAAGTACAACGCCGCCGTCGCCCACCTGCGCCGCACCCTCACCGCACCGAAGGAAGCAGCATGAGCAGCCTCACCCTGGACGCCGCCGAGGAGATCATCGACGCCGCCCACAAGCGTGCCCAGTCGATCGGGAAGGCGGTCAGCGTCGCCGTGGTGGACGCGGGGGGTTTCCCCATCGCCATCCGCCGTCCGGACGGGGCCCGCCCGCTCACCCCGGACATCGCCCGCGCCAAGGCGTACACGGCCGCCATCATGCAGCGCCCCGGCAAGATGCTGAAGAAGTGGCAGGAGAGCCAGCCCGTCTTCTTCTCCCAGCTGTCCCAACTCCCGGGCGCCGCCATGCCGATCATGGCCACCGAGGGCAGCCTCACCATCAAGAAGGACGGCGAGATCATCGGCGGCCTCGGCATCGCCGGCGGCACCGCCGACGAGGACCAGCAGATCGCCGAGGAGGTTCTCGCCTCGCTCGGCTACGAACTGGAGTTCGCCGCCTGGGGAGTTGCCGGCAAGCCGGCCCCGCCCTCGACGTCGTTGCCCTCGTCCGGAAAGGACGCCTGACCCATGGCGGACACGTTCAACTACCGCATCGACCACCACGGCAGCCTGGTCCGCCCCACCGAACTGACGGCGGCCCGCGCGGCAGGCGACCCCGAGGCCCTGAAGGAGGCGGAGCTCCAGGCGGTCAAGGACGCGATCGTCTTCCAGCGCAAGCTCCGCTCCACCGTCGTCACCGACGGCGACTTCCCCCGGGAAGACTTCCGCAGCGCGGTCCTTGACGGAGTATCAGGCTTCCGGCGCACGGACGAGACGGACGCCGACGGCCTCACCCGCTGGGTCGCGGAGTCCCTCCCGAAGGCCAACGGCCCACTGCTCGCGGACTGGGCCGCTCGGCTCTCCGAACTGACGGTGATCGCACCGAAAGCCTCGCTGCCCTCCCCCGCGTACCTCGCCGCCACCACCTTCCAGCCCGGCCACGGTCCTTCCTCCGCAAGGGAGTTGGGGGAGGCCCTCGCGGAGATCGTCCTGGCGGAGACAGAGCTGCTGGTCTCCAAGGGCGTCCGCCTGATCCAGCTCAACAACCCGCTCCTGCTGGGGCAGTTGGCCACCGACCCGGCCGACCCGGGCGCGCTCTCCTTCGCGGACGCGCTCGCCGTCGACGCCCTGGCGGTACGCCTGGACGAGCGCCCCGAGGGCGTACGGATCGGTCTCGCCCCCGGCCCGGTCGCCCCCGCGGCGATCGACTGGGCCCGCGCCGAACGGCTCTACGGCGAGATCGGCGCCGACCGCTGGATCCTCCCCTTCGACCAGGGCACCCCGGCCGAACTCGCCCTCGTGAAGGCTCTGCCGGAGGACCGGGACTTCTGCCTGGGGGTCGTCGACGCGACCGTGCCCGCGCTGGAGGACATCGACACGGTGATGGCCAGGCTCGACGCCGTGGGGGAGTTCAAGGACCTGGAGGACGGGGCCGTAGCACCGTCCCGGGGCTTCGCCGACGTGGCGAACCGGCCGCTGCTGAGCGCCGAACAGCAGCGCCGCAAGATCGAGTTGGTGGAGACGGTGGCGCGGTACGTCTGGGGCAACGAGTTCTGACGTACGGACCGGGAAGCGCGGGAGACGCGCTTCCCGGCGGGGTCCCACGAAACTTCAGAGCACCTCGGCGAACGTCACCCTGCGGTCGGTCAGCAGCGGCCAAATGGTCCGCACGATCAGCTCGTTGAAGTG
Source organism: Streptomyces sp. P5F9 (assembly GCF_057961495.1). Taxonomy (NCBI): domain Bacteria; kingdom Bacillati; phylum Actinomycetota; class Actinomycetes; order Kitasatosporales; family Streptomycetaceae; genus Streptomyces; species Streptomyces sp. P5F9. Next base: position 14,781 of record NZ_JBXVPZ010000102.1, read on the forward strand.
CTCGGCGGCATTGTGCGCGTCGAAACCTGCCCGGTCGGCGTACTGCTCGTACAGCACGAAACTCCCCGGCGCATCCGCCTCGGCGTGCACCTCGTACGCCCGGTTCGCCGGCTCGGCACGGGTGAGCTCGCGCACCTTCAGCAACGCGGCGCGCACCGTGGCCTCGTCGGCGGGCGCGCAGAAGTAGCGGGCGATGACTGCGTAGGCCATGTCGTGTCTCTCCTCGTCGAAATCCTCGGCGGGTCCCCGCGTCCTCAGGGGATCCCCGGCTTCCGGCAGCGCGTCGGCAGCCGCTGTCCGGCCCACCGATTCCAGCACGGATCAACCCTCCGCCGACCTGCGCGCGGCGCAAGCAATGCCTGCCTCCGCGGGGCTGGTGGCACCGCCCCCACATGGTGTGTTGTCGCATCCGGCCCACTGTGGCCGCTGACTGTGCAGACCGCGGACCCGCACCGCGGCGGACGAAGGAAGTGATCTTCATGCGAAGCCTGGAAACCCTCTCCGGTGGAGAGTGGGTGACGACCGGCGAGTGGATCGAGGTACAGAACCCCGCCGACGTCCGCACCCCCCTCGCGCGCATCCCCGCCCTCGCCGCCAAGGACGTCACCCGCGCCTACGACCACGCCGAGCGCGGCTTCGCCGTATGGAAGCGCACCAGCCCCTTCGAGCGGGCCCGCGTCTTCACCGAGGCGGCCAGGCTGATTCGTGAGCGGGCCGACGAGATCGCCGCCGACGTCACCGCCGAGAACGGCAAGACCGGCGCCGAGGCCCGCGGCGAGACCCTCAAGGCCGCCGACTTCCTCGACTACTACGCGGGCCTGGCCCGACAGGGCTACGGCACCCTCCTCCACGACGCCCGCCCGAACACCCGCGTGCACACCCAGCGCGAGCCGATCGGCGTGATCCTCGTGATCAGCCCCTGGAACGATCCGCTGATCACCCCGGCCCGCAAGCTCGCCCCGCTGCTCGCCACCGGCAACGCGGCCGTGTTCAAGCCGGCCACCGAGACACCGTTGTCGGGCCTGCACTTCGCCCGCGCCCTGCACGACGCCGGACTGCCCGCCGGTGTCCTGAACGTGGTGACGGGCCGCACCGCCGAGATCGAGGAGGCGCTCCTCGACGACCCGCGCATCGTCGGCATCTCCTTCACCGGCTCGAACGAGGTCGGCAACCGCATCCGCCGCCGCCTCGCCGACCGCAACGTCCGCTTCCAGGGCGAACTCGGCGGCAAGAACGCCTCCGTCGTCCTCAAGGACGCCGACCTGCCGTTCGCCGCGAAGACGGTCGTAGCGGCCTCGTTCGGCCAGGCCGGACAGCGCTGCACCGCCACCAGCCGTGTCATCGTCGAGCGGCCGGTGTACGACGAGTTCACCCGGCTCCTGGTCGCCGAGGTCGAGGCGCTGAAGGTCGGCCCGGGCAGCGACCCGGCGACCACCCTGTGCCCGCTCTCCAGCCCGAAGCAGCGCGACAGCGTTCTCGCCCACCTCGCAGGGGCCGTGGAACAAGGCGCGACCGTTCTCACCGGCGGCCACGCCGACACCGACGGCGACCACGCGCACGGGTGTTTCGTCCAGCCGACCGTGCTCGCCGACGTCACCGCCGAGACGGCGATCTGGCGCGAGGAGGTCTTTGGACCGGTCCTGGCCGTGCGCGCCGTGGATGACTTCACGCAGGCAGTCGAGGCGGTCAATGACTCCCAATTCGGCCTCGCCGCCGCCGTGTTCACCCGCGATCTGGCCTCCGCCCACCGCTTCGCCGACGACGCCGAGTGCGGACAGGTCGCGGTCAACGCGACCACCCCGGGCTGGGACGTCCACCTGCCCTTCGGCGGCTTCCACGACTCCGGCACGGGCTACAAGGAGCAGGGCGACGAGGTCCTGCGCTTCTCCACTCGCGTCAAGACCGTCGCCGTTCACTTCGGAGCCTGAGAACGTCGGTACGACAGAGATTCGGTACGACAGAGAGGAGGATGCCGATGGCTGACGAGACGATCGGCATCGTGGGCGCGGGCATCGTGGGGCTGGCCACCGCCCGCGAGATCGCGCTGCGCCGTCCCGGCACCCGGGTCGTGGTCCTGGAGAAGGAACACGAGGTCGCCGTCCACCAGACCGGCCACAACTCCGGGGTCGTACACGCCGGCATCTACTACGCGCCCGGCAGCCTCAAGGCCGACCTGTGCGTCCGCGGCGTAGCGATCCTGCGCGAGTACTGCCAGGACCGCGGGCTGCCGTACGACGAGATCGGCAAGCTCGTCGTGGCCGTACGGCCGGACGAACTGGGCCGGATGGAGAGCCTCTACGAGCGGGCCCGGAACAACCACGTGCCCGAACTCCGCAAGATCTCCCAGGCGGAGATCAAGGAGCTGGAGCCGCACGCCGGCGGCATCGCGGCCCTGCACTCGCCGCGCACCGCGATCACCGACTACCCGGCGATCGCCCGGGAGTTCGCGAAGGACATCGAGGCCTCCGGCGGTGAGGTGAAGCTCGGTTTCCCGGTCACGTCCATCACCAATGTGCCGGGCGGCATCGAGGTGGCCTCGGGCCAAGTACGTGTCCGCGTCGACCGGTTGATCCTCTGCGCGGGCCTCCACTCGGACGCCGTGGCGAAGCTGGCGCAGGACAAGAGGGAACCGAGGATCATCCCGTTCCGGGGCGAGTACATGCTCCTCAAGCCGGACCGCACGAACCTGGTGCGCGGGCTCATCTACCCGGTGCCCGACCCCCGTTACCCCTTCCTGGGCGTGCACTTCACCCCCCGTGTCGACGGCAGCGTCGAGGTCGGCCCGAACGCAGTCCTCGCCCTCGCGAGGGAGGGCTACAAGCTCGGCCGCGTCTCCCTGAAGGACCTCGCCGGACTCGCCGCCTACCCCGGCTCCTGGAGGATGGCCGCCCAGCACTGGCGGACCGGCATCAAGGAGTACCGCGGCTCGCTGTCCGCGAAGGCCTTCATGAAGGACGCCAGGCTGTACGTCCCGGGCGTCGGCGTCTCCGATGTCGTACGCGGCGGGGCGGGCGTCCGCGCCCAGGCACTGGACCCCGACGGCACTCTCGTGGACGACTTCCGCATCCACCAGGTCGGCCGGATCACCGCCGTACGCAACGCGCCCTCGCCGGCCGCCACGGCGTCCATGGCGATCGCCGAGCACATCGTCGGCGCCGTGTTCGACACCCCGTCCGCAACCTGAGAATGCCCTGCGTACAGCGGTGTTCCGCGCAACTACTGCTTGCGCTCCCAGGGCTCGGCAAGGCCTCGCGACCCGCCTAGCGTTCCTTCCGCAGCACCATCCCACCGGCCCCTTCGCAAGACCTTCGTAAGACCTTCGAGAGAAAGAGCTCACGACATGTTCGTTGTCGACACGCAGATCCACATCTGGAAGGAAGAGACCCCGGACCGCCCCTGGGTCCCGGGCGCGCGGGAGCGCATCCGCCTCAACGGACACCGCGAGGACCCCTTCTCGTACGAGGAGGCCCTGGAGCTGATGGACGAGGCCGGCGTGAACCGGGCCCTGATCCTGCCGCCGTCCTGGGAGGGCGACCGGATCGACTACGCCCTGGAGGCCTGCGAGGCGCACCCGGACCGCTTCGGGATCATGGCGCGCATCCCGCAGAACAAGCCCGAAGAGGGCAAGGCGATGCTGGCGGACTTCGCGCAGAACCCGCATGTGAAGGGCACGCGCCTCACCTTCCACCGGCCGCAGGACCGCAACTGGATGATCGACGGCACCAACGACTGGTACTGGCCGATCGCCGAGGAACTGCGCGTCCCGACGATGGTCCACGCGCCCATCTGGAAGCGGGAGTTGGGCGAGATCGCCGCCAAGCACCCCGAGCTGAAGATCATCATTGACCACATGGGCATCATGGCCCGCTGCGTCGACGACGCGATCGGCTACTGGGTCTCGGAGACCGCCGACCTCGCCGCCCACCCGAACATCTACGTGAAGCTCTCGGCGCTCCCGGGCTACTCCACGCAGCCGTTCCCGAACAACAACATCCAGAAGTACGTCCGCGAGATGGTCGACAAGATGGGCCCGCAGCGCTGCTTCTACGGCACCGACATCACCCGGCTGCTCGGCCACGGCATCACCTACACCGACACGATCGAGCAGTTCACCAAGCACTGGGACTTCACGCCCGAGGAGCTTGAATGGATCATGGGCCGCGGTATCTCCGAGGTCCTGAACTGGCCGATCGAGGGCTGAGGAACCACGAGAGATGACCGACACCACCAACACCCCGGGCGCCGACGGCGGCGACGCTCTCGTCACCGCCTTCAACGCCGTCGGCGCCGACTACATCTTCTGCTCGTCGGGCTCCGAGTGGGCCCCCGTCTGGGAGTCCCTCGCCCGCCGGCACCGCGACGGACTGCCCTGCCCGCAGTACCTGGACCTGACCCACGAGACCGTCGCCGTCGGCATGGCCACCGGCTACGGCCTCGTCAAGCGCCGGCCGCAGGGCGTGCTGCTGCACGCGGCCCCCGGTCTGCTCCAGGGCTCGATGGCCGTGCACGGGGCGCTGCTCGCGGGGGTCCCGATGGTGGTCAGCTCCTCGGAGTCCGCCACGTACGGCGACGGCCCCGGCCAGGACCCCGGCGGCCAGTGGTACCGCAACCTGTCCGTCGTGGGCGGCCCGCACCAGATCGCGCAGCCCTTCACCAAGTGGTCCAACGAGGCCGCCAGCGTCCACACCCTTCCCACGATGGTGACGCGGGCGGCGGAACTGGCCTGGCGGGCCCCGGCGGGACCGGCGTACCTCAACGTCCCGCTGGAGATCCTGCTGGAGGAGTGGGACGGGCGCGAGGCCAAGCCGATCGTGCCGCCCGGCTCGACGCACAGTTCGCCCGAAGAGGTCGATCCTGTCGCCCAGTTGATCCGCGAGGCGACGAACCCCGTCATCGTCACGGAGACGGCCGGCCGTGAGGCGGGCGGTTTCGAGGCGCTCGTCGCCTTCGCCGAGGCGTGGAACATCCCGGTCGTCGAGCCCGACTCGGCGGTCTGCGGCAACTTCCCGCGCACCCACCCGCTGCACGCGGGGAGCGACATCGGCCCGTGGATGGACGAGGCGGACCTGATCCTCCTCGTCAACTGCCGCGCCCCCTTCTATCCGCCGTCGCGCCGCCCCTCCAAGGCGACCGTCGTCGTCATCGACGAGGTGCCGCAGCGCCCGCACGTCGTCTACCAAGTCCTGTTCGCCGACACGTACTTGGAAGGCAACGTCGCCAACACCCTGCGTCAGCTGGCCAAGCGGGCGAAGGATCTCGACGAGGCGTCCGTCGCCGTACGGCGTGCGGCCCAGGAGCAACGGCACGCCGACGAGCAGGCCGCGATCGTGGCCGCCGAGGCAAAGGCGGCGCAGGCGGAGGGCGTTGACCCGGTTCTCGTCGCAGCGACTCTGCGCAAGCTGCTGGACGGGCAGGGCGGGATCGTCGTCGACGAGACCATCACCCACAGCCGGGTCGTCAAGCGCCATGTCCGAACGGCCGACCCCGACTCGTACTTCTACGTCCAGGGCGGCCTCGGCCAGGGCATCGCGGTCGCCCTGGGCGTCAAACTCGCCGCGCGGGAACGCCCGGTGGTGCTGACCATCGGCGACGGCGCGTTCATGTACAACCCGGTCATCCAGTCGTACGACGCCTCCAACGCCTACGAACTCCCGCTGCTGATCGTGGTGTTCAACAACCGCGTCTACAAGTCGATGAACCTCAACCACCGCAGGTTCTACCCCGAGGGCGCCGCCGCCGACACCGGTGAGTGGCTCGGCACCGATCTGCACCGGCTGCCCCGACTCGCCGCGTTCGCCGAGCCGTTCGGGATGCACACCGAGACCGTCGACGCACCCGAGGCTCTCGCGCCCGCGCTGGAGCGTGCGCTCAAGGCCGTGGCGGAGGGCACCACCGCCGTCGTCGACGTCCTCGTCACCCGCTGAACCAGGAAGGCACCCGCCACCATGTCCGACACCGCAACGCCCACGCCGGGCAAGGTACTTGTCGCCGCCGACGACCTGCGCACCTTCTCCGCCGCACTCCTGGAGAAGGGCGGCCTGAACGCCGAGCAGGCGCGCACCACCGCCGACGTGTTCGTATGGGCCGCGCTGCGCGGCGTCGACTCGCACGGCATCGCCCGCGTCCCCGCCTACCTGGAGCTGCTGGCCAAGGGCGTGGCCAACGCCGACGCCGACATCAGGATCGAGTCCACCGCCCCGGCCGCAGCCGTCCTGGACGCCGACCGCGCCCCCGGCCCGGTCGCCCTGAGTGTCGCCGCCGACGAGGCGGTCACCCGGGCCAGGATCAGCGGAGTCGCGGCCGTCGGGGTCCGCCGTACCGTCCACACCGGCGCCATCGGCTACTACGTGTCGAAGATCGCCGAGCAGGGACTCGTCGGCATGGGCTATGTCGCCGGGATGCCCAACATGGGCTACACCGGCGTCAAGGGCGCCGCCGTGGCGACCAGCCCGCTCGCCATCGCCGTACCGGCAGAGGCGCACGCCCCGCTGCTGCTCGACATGGCCACCGCCACCATCGCCCTCGGCCGGATCCGCCAGGCGAAGGCGAGCGGCACCCCGCTGCCCGCGGGCGCGGCGGCCACCGCGGACGGCACCCCGACCACCGACCCCGAACTGGCCGTCATGCCCTTGCCGTTGGGCGGCGCAAAGGGCTCCGGGATGTCTCTCGCGTTCGAGCTGCTCACCAGTGTGCTGGTCGGTGCGCCGATCTTCGCCGCATTCCACTCGGACGACCCGCAGGGCCGCAAGCACCGCCAGAACGCGCTGCTCATCGCCCTCGACCCGGCTGCCTTCGGCGACCCGGCCGCCTTCACCGCGGCGGTCGACGAGACGCTGGCCACCCTCAAGCAACTGCCGCCGGCCGACGGCGCGGAGGGTGTCTTCTACCCCGGCGAGCGCAGTGCGGCGGTCGCCGAGGGGCGCGGTGCGAAGGGCATCCCCGTCGCGCCCAAGGTGTGGCGTGAACTGACCGAGGCGGCAGGGAAGTTCGGCCTCACGCTGCCGGAGCCGGTGCCGTCGGCGTGACCAAGCGGCGCTTCGCCGACCGTCCGAGGGGGATGGTCGGCGAAGTGCGGTGTCAGGGAGGGGGGTTCAGACGGTGCCCACGGCTTCTCGCAGCTGACGGGCGATCAGGGCGTAGGTCTGAAGGGCCCGTTCGTCGTCCGTGCCGTCGTAGCCGTGATCGGCTCCGGCGACATCGACGTGCTCGACCAGCGCGCCCGCCGTCCGCAGCCGGTCGGCGTAGGCGATGCCCTCCGCCTTGAGGAGGTCGTACTCCGCCGTGACGACCAGGGCCGGGGCGATGCCCTTCAGGTCCGCGGTGTCCGACGGATGCGCGGGCGACACCAGCCGGTCGGCACGCACCTTCGGATCCGGGACGTACGACGTGTCGAAGACCTCCGCCATCCAGGGCCGCAACACGGGCTTGGCGATGGCGGACCGCTTGTCCTTGGCGCTGGTCGCCAGGTCCAGCGGCGGATAGTGCAGCACCTGGAGCGCGATGGAGGGGCCGCCCTCCTCCAGTGCCTGCCGGGCCACCGCCGCCGCGAGTCCGCCCCCGGCGCTCTGCCCGCCCACGGTGAGTCGGCCCCCGTCCCAGCCCTGCTCACCGCCGTGCGCGGCGATCCACCGGACGACCTCGAAGGCCTGCCGGGGCGGCGCGGGGAACGGGTGCTGCGGCGCGACGACGTAGTCGACGTTGACCACGACGACGCCCGCCTCCGCCGCGAGGAAACGGCACAGCGGGTCGTCGAGCTCGGTCAGCGGGACGACGTAGCCGCCGCCGTGGAAGTTCACGTGCACCGGCGGAGGCGGCCCCTCACCGGCCGGCAGATACACCGTGGCGCGTGCCGGGGCGATGCTGGTCGGGATCGGCAACTCCCGTGTCCGGCGCGGAAAGTCAGGAAACCGCTGATGCGAGGAGGCGGCGGAACCACGTCCGCTCGGGCGCCGGTCCGCCATCACGGAAAGACGCTGCAGGGACTTGGCGGCGAAGGCGGCCACCGCCGGCCGGGCCAGAACAGACATGCCGCTCCATTCGTGGAGTGAGCGCGACGGGGGATTCGAGTCCGATCGCCGGGGTGCCGATCGACAGGATTCCTGGCGATGGGGTAGGGCGACGATAACACGGGTGCAGTGCGCGTGGATGTGGTGATCGGCGCTGTTCAGGGGGCGACGCCGGAGGGCTGCGGCTTCGGGTGCGCGGTCGCCCCGACCCCAGGTCGATGTCCAGGCGTGTTCCTCGACGCCGCCACGCGCCGATCCTGTGGTCAGTGGTGCTGGGCGGGCCCCTCCGGCTCCCCGTGTTCACAGCACACCTCATGCGGCGAGACCGACGCCCCCGGTGTCGGCACGGTCGCCGCCTGAGTCGCCACGCATGCCGCATGCTGCGCCGTCTCGATCATCTGCTCGCTGTCGGTCGCGGCGTCGGCCAGGCTCGCGCAGCACAGGACGAGCAGGGCGGCGCCCGCGACGAACGGCAGGGCCCGGCGCGGGGGAGGAGGTGCGAGCAGCGCCCGGACCCGCTGCGGTACCGCCCCGCCGGTCGCGGCGAGTGCCGGGCGGGAGCGGTTCGCCGAGGTGGCCAGCGCGGCCCGGCCCACGGCATGCGCGACGACCGTACGATCGCCGACGCGCACGGCGGCCTCCTCGTCGGCCCAGCGCTCCAGGACGAAGCCGCCCGCGTTGGACAGCGGTCGTAGCAAGGGATTCGCGGCGGCGGAGAGGCGCCAGAGGGTCTGGAAAAGATGGTGGCGGCCGCGCAGGTGTGCCCGCTCGTGGGCGAGAAGTGCCTCGCGTTCGCGGTCGCCGAGGCAGCGCAGCATCGCGCTCGACACGACGATCCGCCCGGGCGCCCCCGGCAGCGCGAACGCCTCCGGCGACTCGGTGTCCAGGACGGCCAACTCCGTGTCCCCGGGCAGGAGTCGGCACTCGCGGCGGGCCCAGCGCAGGTGTCGCAGCTGACGTGCGGCGGCGACGGTGAGCCCCGTGACGGACGCGAGGAAGGCGAGGGCGGCGATCCCGGCGACGGTGAGGTAGACCGGGTCGGAGGCGCGCACGGCCGCGACCGACCAGCGGCCCTCCTCGGCGACCTCGGGGAGCTGAGCCAGCCCGGCGAACGCCAGCAACGCCAGGGAACCCAGCCAGCCCAGCGATGCCACCAGCGCGGCGGAGGCCAGCGACCAGGCGGCCGGGCGCGGCGCCAGCCGGGGGGCGGCGCGGGGTGCGAACACCGCGATGACCATGGTGATCAGAAGGGGGACGTACACGCTGATCAGCACCGGCTCACGGTCCTTCGTCGGTGTGGCCGGTGGGGTGGGGTCCGTCGTGCCCGGAGAGCAGTCGCTGCAGCAACTGCTCGTCCTGCGCGGAGAGTTCGGAGACGAAGCGGGTGAGCACCGCCTCGCGGTCGGTGCCGTGCTCCAGCAGTGAGCGCATCCGCTCCGCGGTGTGGGTCGCCTCGTCCCGGGCGGGCGCGTACGCGTACCCGCGGCCCGCGCGGTGCCGGACGAGCATCCCCTTGTCGTGCAGGCGCGACAGGATCGTCAGAACGGTCGTGTACGCGAGGTCCCCGGGCAGCCGGTCCTTGACCTGGCGAGCGGTCTGCGGCTCGTCGGCCCCGTAGAGGGCGGTGAGAACCCCGCTCTCCAGCTCACCGCGCGCCCGCCTGCCGGACGCCGCGCCGGGCTCGTCGTTCTTCCGGTCGTGCACTGTTCACCCCACCGCCTTTCACCGCTCGGCGTCCCAGCCTACCCGCCGACCTACTACGGCCTGTAGGAAGTGCGCCAAGGGCTCGAAGGGATGGACCGAGGGGTCGGAGAGATCGACCAGGAGGCCGATCAAGGGCTTTGCGGACGCGATCTACTACATGTTGTACGAGCTTACCTACTACATGTTGTAGAGTTTCGCCGCTCCACTCCACCTGCGGAGGAAAAAGCCCATGCCCCACCTCGGAAGTACGGTGCATCTGAGTGCCCTCGCGGCCGCCACCCTGCGCCCCCGGCAGACGACC
>NZ_JBXVPZ010000103.1:0-24768 GCF_057961495.1 Streptomyces sp. P5F9
GCCCCACCCCAACTCCCCCTACTTCTCCGTCTGTTCCTCCATCAGCTGGAGCAGCTGCTCCGCCTCGGCGCGACGGGCCCGTACCGTCTCGTCGCCGTCGTCCGCACCCTCGTAGGCCTTGAGCACGCCACGCGCGCGTGCCGCCGCGTCGGCGGGGCGGCTGAGGTCGGCCTCCAGCCAGCCCGCGGCGAGTTCGGCGCCGGTGCGGGTGTGCACCGCGCCCTCCCCGAGGGCGGCGAACACGGTGACCGACTCCGCGGTCTGGGTCAGGGCGTCCTCGAACGCGGCCTGGATCGCGGTGTCCTCTGCCTCCTCGGCGACGGAACGGGCCAGCAGCTCACCGAACTGCCGGTGCGTGTGGCCGAGTTCACCGGTGAGCCGCTGCCGCGCCTCCTGGTCGTCCGTCACGAGCAGCGCGGCCTCGCACTCCTCGATCGCGCCCGCCATCAACTCCCGCGCGCGGTCCAGGCCCCGGTCCGCGCGCAACGCCAGCCACGCGCGTGCGCGCAGCGAGCGGACGAGCCCGTGCACGTTGCCCAGGGACCGCCACAGGTCGCCCGCGCGCTCGTACGCCTGATCCGCCTCGGCGGGCAGCTCCGCGTGGCCCAGCGACTCGGCGGCGAGGTGGGCGAGCGTCGCGTGGTCGTTCTGCTCGGGCCAGGTCCGGGCGATCTCGGCCGCCTGCAACCGCCGTTCGGCAGCGGCCCGGTGCTCGCCCAGCTCGCTCAGACAGTCACCGAGCCACCACTGCGTCTGGACGATCGCGCCGTCGCCGTGTGTCTCGACGCTCAGGTCGGGCAGCGCCGACTCCAGCACCTCGGCGGCCTCGGCCCACCGGCCCTGGCGCAGCAGGAAGCCACCGAGCTGGTGCCGCGCCCAGGCGCCCAGCGTCGGCCCCTCACCCGCCTCGTCGGACCAGTGAGCGGCCTCCAGGGCGTGCTCAGCGGCCTCCTCGGACCGCCCCCGGCCGCCGAGTACCTCGGCGAGCTGGAGATGCAGCTGAGCCCGTCCAGGGGCCTCCAGGTACGGCCCGCCGTGCTCCAGGGCCGCCCGCAGTGCCCGCTCCGCCTCCGTGACGTCGCCGAGGTGATGGGCGAGCCCGGCCAGCCGGGCCTCGTACTCCACCGCGAACCACGGCAGCCCCGCGACCACGAACGCCGTCGACGCCTTCGAGAACAGCCGGACGGCCGTCTCCACATCCCCGCCCCGCACCGCGAGTTCGGCCAGCATCGCCTGCCCCTCGGCACCCCGCGCGGCCAGCCGCACATCGGCCGTGCCACCCGGACGGGGCTGCCCCTCGACCAGGGCCAGCACTTCCCGTACGGCGGCTTCGGCGGCGGCCAGGTCCCCGCTGTCGGGGGTGTGGTCGGGGGAGTCCCCGTGGACCCTGCGCATCAGGATGCGCGCCCGGCTCATCAGTACGGCCGCCGTCTGCCGTACGCCCGTGCCGTCCTCGGAGTACAGGGCGAGGACCCCGTCGTACGGCTCGGCGATCGCCGCGAGGGCCTCGTCGACCTCGCCCGTGAGAGCGCGTACGTACGCTCCACGCGCGCGTGCCGCCCATGCCTCCCCGGGGTCGCCCGCCTCGGCGAACAGCCCGGCCGCGCGGTCGAAGAGGGCGATGCCCTCGGGGCCCTGGTCCATCGCCTGGTGGTCGGCGATCTCGGCGCGGTCGCGGGCGGACAGCTCGGTGTCCTCGGCGGCCCGGGAGACCGCCAACCAGGCCTCCACGGCGTGCGGTTGGAGCGTGTCCGACAGTCGCCGCGCCTCCGTGAGGAGCGCGGTGAGGTCCTTCTCCGGGATGACCTCGGGTGCCGCGGTCGTCACCGGTGCCGTGACCGGCCCGCCCGCCGAACGCACTCCCAGGGGGAGTCGTTCCACCAGCGGCCGCTGGTCCATGCGCGCGCGTGCCCGGTCGCCGACGTGGGTCGTGCCGTTGCGCCGGTCGAAGCGGGCGGCCAGGGAGAGGGTCTCCACGCGTGCGTGGGCGGCGAGTTCGCGTGCCGTCCAGGTACGGCCGGCTGGCCCGGGCACCTGCTGGTCGCCGAGGCCCAGCTCGGTCAGGCGGTCCATCAGCAGGGCCACCACTGACAGGAAGTCCAGCCCGCTGCGCGGGTTCCCGGAGTCCGTGAAGTACGCCGGACGCTCCGCGAGCAGCTCAAGACCGCGCGCCTCGTTGCCGCTCAGCGCGCAGAACTCCACATGGTCCGCGTAGGCGCCCCGCATGCTCTCCATGGGCCGTACGAGACGGAAACCGCGCAGGTGATGGGCGCGCGCCTCGTCGGCCCGCCCGAGGAGCAGCAGCGGGGTCAGGGAGGACGCGAGGACGGTGTGCGGCTCGTGGGCGCAGGTGAACTCGCCCTCCAGGACCGGCTCCCACAGGTCCAGGGCCTCGGCGTACCGCTCCTGCTGCACCTGCCACTCACCCTGGGTGTGCAGCTCGCACGCGTGGCAGTCGGCCATGGTGTCGCGGTCGGCGGCCAGCCACGCGGCGTACGCCCGCTCGGCCCGCGCCAGGTCCCCGACGTGCGAGGCGACGCTGAACTCGGCGCTGCGGACGGCCCGTTCGGAGTGTCCGGCCAGCCGGTAGCGGTGCTCCATCTCGCCGAGCCACTTCTCGATCGACGCGAGCGGGATGTGCGGCTGGCCCAGCATCCCGGACGACATCCACTTGAAGACCCAGTGCAGCGAGTGGACCTCGTACTCGTCGAAGTCCTCGGGCCGCTCGTCCCACATGCGCAGCAGGCGCGCGAAGGGGACGAACATCTTGTCCTTCTCGGAGCTGTAGTTGTAGACCTTCAGCTGGTGTCCGAGCGCCTCGATCACCGCGAGCGGTATGTCCAGCTTCTCGGCCTCGGCGAGCAGTTGCTCCGCGCGCGCGTTGCGGGCCGGCCCCTCCGGCTCCTCGGAGTTCTCCGCCATCGCCCGGCGCAGCGCGTCGAAGTCCGTGATCCCTGTCATCCGTGGTCGCCCTCCCCGTGTGTGGCCCACTCCAGGAGGCCGATGAACGCCCGGTTCAGCAGTGCCGAATCGGCGGGGCGCAGTGGTCGCTGCGCCATCAGGAGTGCCTGCCCGTAGAGCGACTCCGTGGCCGTCCCGATCAGGTCCCGGTCCCTCAGCGAACTGATCCGCCGGATCAGCGGGTTGAGGTGGTTGAGCACGAGACGCGCGCGTGGAGCGCTGCCCCGCAGCGAGCCCAGGATGCCCGCCCACAGGTCGTCGGCCTGCTCCTCGGCCTCCGCGCGGGCCTGCTCGTGCCGGGCCGAGCGGTCGTCCAGGTGCAGCGCGGGCACCGACAGCGGATGGAAGGCCCGCAGGACCACATCGCAGCCCAGGGGATCCAGCTTGGCCCGCGCGGCGGCCAGGAAGTCCGCCAGGGCCAGCTCCTCGGCCGGGTCCACCGAGTCCAGGTGCGCGGTCACGGTGTCCGAGTCCAGCTCGGCGACCACCGTCCCCGGGCGCACCGACGGCAGCGCCTCGACCAGCTCGCCGTCATAGGTGTAACCGCCGTTGATCACCCCGATGCCCTGCGCGGACGCGATCGGGGCGACCTGCCGGTACTCCTCGACGGTCCGCGTGAAGTGCACCACCGGGTGGCGCTGCGCGAACTCCTCCAGGGACACCCGTCCGTCGGTCGTCTCGAACGGGAGCCACGGCAGCATCGTGCGCAGCATCTCCTTGTCGTGCCGCGCCAGGGACTTCACCCCCAGGTGGTGCACCGACAGGAATGCGGCAAGACGCTCCGGATCACCCGCCGCGAGCCCGGTCAGCCAGCCCCGGATCCGCTCCCCGAGCGCCTCCCGTACGGCGGCCAGCGTCTCGTCCTCGTACAGCGACTCGCGCGAGGCCGTGGGCCGCAGACTGTCCGTGTCCAGCACACAGCGCACGAAGAACGCCCAGTCGGGCAGCAGCTGTTCGGCCCGCTCGGTCAGCAGCATGCCCTTGAGATGCACCCGGTGACCCGCCCGCTGCGCCGGACTCACCGCACCGGGAAGGACGTAGGCCACCCCCCGGATCCCCGCGAGCGGCACCGACAGGTCGATCGAGTCCAACGGCGTGAACCCGAACAGCTCGTGACAGTGCCGCGCCAGCGCCACCCTCCGGGTGCTGGGACTCGGGTACGACCGGTCCCAGGGCGCGGGCAGGTCGGTGACCGCCTCGCCGTCCACACGCACGTCGTACGGCAGGAGCGCCCCGAAGTCCCGGGCCAGCGCGAGGACCCGCTCCTTGGTGAGCCACTCGCCGGCGCCCGCGCGCGCCACCAGGTGCACGGTGGTGCCCGGTTCTGGGTGCTCGGCGTCGGGCAGCGTCCGCACGGTGTACGAGCCGTCGTCGGTCGCCGTCCACTCCACGGGCGGTGCGTCGGGCGTACGGGCGCTGCGGCTGACGACCCGGATCCGCTCGGCGACCACGAAACAGGCGAGCAGCCCGATGCCGAACTGCCCCAGGAAGTCGGAACGGGCCTCCTGGAGCCCGTCGGCCCGCTTGGAGCTACGGCCGATGGTCGCGAGGAGGCTGTGCACGTCCGCCTCGGTGAGCCCGACGCCGGAGTCCTCGACGCGCAGGGTGCCCCCGTCGGCGAACAGCCGTACCAGGGCAGGGGAGTCGGGCTGCTCGGCCCGGCGGGCGGTGATCGCGTCCACGGCGTTCTGCAGCAGCTCGCGCAGATAGACCTTGGGGCTGGAGTAGAGGTGATGGGAGAGCAGGTCCACCAGACCGCGCAGGTCGACCTGGAACGTGTGAGGTGACTGGGATGCCTGGGATGACTGTGAGGTCTGGGAGTCCATCGTCGCAGCGCCGAGGTGGGGGAAGTGCGATCGGCGCGAGGGTCGGGCGGTCCCTGTGAGGCGGTGACCGCGGGGGATGGCCGGAGCGCGCCATCCTAGGCCTCGAACGACCCGCCTGACCAGGGGTTTCGCAAGACGTATACGGCATTGTCAGTGGCGTGGTGTGCAATGGATCTCGTGCCCGCACTGGAAGAACCACTGAAAAAGGTGCTCGGCCCCGCCACCGCGAAGGTGATGGCCGAGCATCTCGGCCTGCACACAGTAGGCGACCTCCTGCACCACTACCCGCGCCGGTACGAGGAGCGGGGCCAGCTCACGCACCTCGCCGAGCTGCCGATGGACGAGCACGTCACCGTGGTCGCGCAGGTCGCCGACGCCCGGCTGCACACCTTCGCGTCCAGCAAGGCCCCCCGGGGCAAGGGGCAGCGTCTCGAAGTCACGATCACGGACGGCAGTGGCCGGCTCCAACTCGTCTTCTTCGGCTCGGGAGTTCACAAACCCCACAAGGAACTGCTGCCGGGCACACGCGCGATGTTCGCCGGCAAGGTCTCCGTCTTCAACCGCCGCCTTCAACTCGCCCATCCGGCATATGAGTTGCTGAAGGGCGACGCCGAGGAAGCGGTGGAGACCTGGGCGGGCACCCTGATCCCCATCTACCCCGCCACCGCCAAACTGGAGTCCTGGAAGATCGGCAAGGCCCTCCAGACGGCACTGCCCAGCGCCCAGGAAGCCGTGGACCCGCTCCCGGACTCCCTCCGCGAGGGCCGCGGCCTGGTCTCCCTCCCGGAGGCCCTCCTCAAGATCCACCGCCCCCACACCAAGGCGGACATCGCCGCAGCCCGCGACCGCCTCAAGTGGGACGAGGCCTTCGTCCTCCAGGTCGCCCTCGCCCGCCGCCGCCACGCGGACGCCCAACTCCCGGCTGTGGCCCGCAAACCATCCCCCGACGGCCTCCTCACCGCCTTCGACGACCGCCTCCCGTTCACCCTCACGGACGGCCAGGTGAAGGTCTCCAAGGAGATCTTCGACGACCTGGCGACGGAGCATCCGATGCACCGACTGCTGCAGGGGGAGGTTGGTTCGGGCAAGGCGCAGCCGCTCGACTCGCTCGTGCTCACGCCTGCCGGATTCCGCCGTATGGGCGATCTGAAGGTGGGGGACGAAATTGTTGTGCCGGACGGGGAGATCGCGCTGATCGACGGGGTCTTCCCCCAGGGAGAGCGCGAGGTCTGGCGCTTGGTCCTTTCCGACGGAAGCCACGTGGAGTGCGACGACGAGCATCTGTGGATCGTCGGCACGAGCTGCGGATGGCGGCGAGGACAAGCTCCCGAAGTCATGACGACCAGGGAGATCCGCCTGGACACGTTCAAGGCCGACGGATCTTCGAAGTGGTACCTCCCGGCGGCGGCCCCGGTTGATCTGGGAGACGACTGCGGACTGCCTCTCGATCCCTACGTCTTCGGTCTCCTCCTGGGAGACGGCTCATTCCGGCACAACCTGCGATTTTCCACGATCGACGACGAGATTTGTGATGCCGTGGCGACAGCTGTGGCCCCCGAGTGCCAAGTGGTCCCGGTGAAGGGTCCTGGCTGCGACTTCACCATTCAGCTCGCCCAACGGGCCGGAGGCGTCCGCAACCCCGTGATCCAGACCCTGCGCGGCTTGAGTCTCTGGGGTGTCACATCGCACGGCAAGTTCGTTCCCGACCAGTTCAAGAACACATCGATCAAGAACCGCCTGGCTCTGCTTCAAGGGCTGATGGACACGGACGGCACCGTCCACGCGGACGGCTTGAGCATCTCGTTCTGTTCTGCCTCGCCCGCACTGGCCAACGACGTTGCCTGGCTGGTGCGTTCACTCGGCGGGCGAGCGCGCGTCCTGCCGAAGAAGGAGGCCTTCAACGTCTCCGTTGCCCTGCCTGACGAACACGCCCCGTTCAGGATCGCCCGCAAGGCGGAACGGGTGAGGACCAGGCCCAAATACAACACGTTCCGCCGCGGAATCCGAGCAGTTGAGTACGTCGGACGTAAGCCCGTCCAGTGCGTCAGCGTCGCGCACCCCAGCCATGCCTACGTCACCGACAACTTCACCGTGACCCACAACACCATGGTGGCCCTCCGAGCCATGCTCGCCGTGGTCGACGCCGGCGGTCAGGCCGCGATGCTCGCGCCCACCGAAGTGCTCGCGCAGCAGCATCACCGGTCGATCACCGAGATGATGGGGGAGCTGGCCGAGGGCGGGATGCTGGGGGGAGCCGAGCGGGCGGCCAAGGTCACGCTGCTCACCGGCTCCATGGGGACGGCCGGCCGTCGTCAGGCCCTCCTCGACCTCGTCACCGGCGAGGCCGGGATCGTGATCGGCACGCACGCGTTGATCGAGGACAAGGTCCAGTTCCACGACCTGGGCCTGGTCGTGGTCGACGAACAGCACCGCTTCGGCGTGGAACAGCGCGACGCCCTGCGCGGCAAGGGCAAGCAGCCCCCGCACCTCCTCGTCATGACCGCCACCCCCATCCCGCGCACGGTCGCCATGACGGTCTTCGGCGACCTGGAGACCTCGGTCCTCGACCAACTCCCGGCAGGCCGCTCACCCATCGCCAGCCATGTGGTCCCCGCCGCCGACAAGCCCCACTTCCTGGCCCGCGCCTGGGAGCGCGTCCGCGAGGAGGTGAGCAACGGCCACCAGGCGTACGTCGTCTGCCCCCGCATCGGCGACGAGGAGGACGACCCCAAGAAGGCCGGCAAGACCAAGAAGAAGTCCCCCGAGGACGAGGCGGAGAAGCGCCCACCGCTCGCCGTCCTCGACATCGCCGCCCAGCTCGCCAAGGGCCCGCTCCAGGGGCTGAGGATCGAGGTGCTGCACGGCCGTATGCACCCCGACGACAAGGACGCCGTGATGCGCCGGTTCGCCGCCGGGGACACGGACGTCCTGGTCGCGACGACGGTCATCGAGGTCGGCGTCAACGTGCCCAACGCCACGGCCATGGTGATCATGGACGCCGATCGCTTCGGGGTCTCCCAGCTCCATCAGCTCCGCGGCCGAGTGGGCCGAGGTTCGGCGGCCGGCCTCTGCCTCCTGGTCAGCGAGATGCCCGAGGCCAGCCCCGCCCGCCAACGCCTCAACGCCGTCGCCTCCACCCTCGACGGCTTCGAACTCTCCCGCATCGACCTCGAACAGCGGCGCGAGGGCGATGTGCTGGGGCAGGCGCAGTCCGGCGCCCGTACGTCCCTGCGCGTGCTGTCGGTCATCGAGGACGAGGAGGTCATCGCGGAGGCGCGGGAGGAGGCGACGGCGGTGGTGGCGACCGATCCCGAGCTGGAGCACCTCCCCGGGCTGCGCACAGCGCTGGACGCCCTACTGGATGAGGAGAGAGAGCAGTACTTGGAAAAGGGCTAGTGGCGACCCACCCCAGGGGCGCGGGGCTGTAATCCATATGCGGCTACCGCCGCGCGGTCGCGACCAGCCACACTGATACCTGAAGACGCCCACAAGCAAGGACCCCAGATGACCCGCGTGATCGCCGGCGAAGCCGGTGGACGTCGACTCGCCGTGCCGCCCGGCACCGGAACCCGCCCCACCTCCGACCGCGCACGCGAGGGCCTCTTCTCCACCTGGCAGTCCCTCCTCGGCGCTCCCCTCAGCGGCGAGCGCGTCCTCGACCTGTACGCGGGCTCAGGCGCCATCGGCCTCGAAGCCCTCTCCCGCGGCGCGAGCCACACCCTCCTCGTGGAGGCCGACCCGAAGGCCGCCCGCGTCATCAGGGAGAACGTCAAGACCATCGGCCTCCCCGGCGCCGAGGTGAGGGCGGGCAAAGCGGAGCAGATCGTCCAGACGCCGACGCCGGCAGACCCGTACGACATCGTCTTCCTCGACCCGCCGTACGTTGTCCCAGATCACGATCTTCGGGAGATTCTCCTCACACTCCGGTCCGGGGGCTGGCTCGCGCCGGATGCCCTCGTCACCGTGGAGCGCAGCACCAGAGGCGGCGAATTCGGGTGGCCGGACGGATTCGACGCGATCCGGGCCCGTCGCTACGGCGAGGGGACCTTTTGGTACGGTCGCGCCGCCTCTACGTGCGAAGACGCACGATGACCGGACCGGAGAGCGAGGGAACTCAGTTGCGCCGCGCCGTTTGTCCGGGGTCGTTCGACCCCATCACCAATGGACACCTCGACATCATCGCCCGTGCCTCCAGGCTCTACGACGTCGTGCACGTCGTCGTGATGATCAACCAGTCGAAGAAGGGCATGTTCACCGTCGACGAGCGGATCGAGCTGATCCGCGAGGTGACCGCCGAGTTCGGCAACATCCAGGTCGAGGCGTACCACGGCCTGCTCGTCGACTTCTGCAAGCAGCGCGACATCCCGGCCATCGTCAAGGGCCTGCGCGCGGTCAGCGACTTCGACTACGAACTCCAGATGGCCCAGATGAACAACGGGCTGTCGGGTGTCGAAACCCTGTTCATCCCCACCAGCCCCACCTACAGCTTCCTGTCGTCCTCGCTGGTCAAGGAGGTCGCGCAGTGGGGCGGCGACATCTCCCACCTGGTCCCGGGCGTGGTCCTGGAGGCGCTCACGAAGCGGCTCGGCAAGGGCTGAGGGACTGACAGTGCGTCACCCGGTGTCGGGCGGGGCGGGAGTGGTCGTACAGTCGACCCGTCCGTCTCCAACACGTCGGTAGAGAGTGGCGAGCACACGGTGGACGTGCAGAAGAAGCTCGACGAGATCGTCGCCTCGGTCTCCAGCGCCCGGTCCATGCCCATGTCGGCCTCGTGCGTGGTCAACCGCGCCGAGCTGCTCACGCTGCTCGAAGAGGTGCGCGCGGCCCTGCCGGACTCGCTGGCGGAGGCGCAGGAGCTGATCGGCGGCCGGCACGAGATGGTCGAGCAGGCCCGCCAGGAGGCCGAGCGGATCATCCAGACCGCGCACGCCGAGCGCGGTTCGCTGATCTCCGACACCGAAGTCGCCCGCCGTTCGCAGAACGAGGCGGACCGCATCCTCGCCGAGGCCCGCCAGGAGGCCGAGGAGGTCCGCGCGGAGGCCGACGACTACGTCGACTCCAAGCTCGCCAACTTCGAGGTCGTCCTCACCAAGACCCTCGGCTCGGTCGGCCGCGGCCGCGAGAAGCTGCTCGGCACCGGCCCCGGCATCGACGACCAGGGCTACGAGGACGAGGACGCCCCCGAGCGCAGCCACGACCCCGAGACCCTGCGCCGCGACGCCGACGCGTACGTGGACGTCAAGCTCGGCGCCTTCGAGGCGGTGCTCGCCAAGACCCTGGAAGCCGTAGGAAAGGGCCGGCAGAAGCTGCACGGCCGGATCGCCAGCGACGATCTCGGGGCTCTCGGCCTCGACGACGAGGGCAACCAGGTCCAGCACACCAGCGACGCCGACTACCTCGCCGACCTCGCGACCGTCACGGACACCCCGGTCTCGGCCACCCCGCTCCAGCCCGAGCAGCAGGACTACGCCCCGCAGGCGGCCTACGACTACCAGCAGACCGCGCAGCAGCAGGACCCGTACGGCTACCAGCAGCAGGGTTACGCCCAGCCCCAGCAGCAGGACCCCTACGGGTACCAGCAGGCCGACCCCTACGCCTACCAGGGCTACGACACCGGCCAGCAGCCCGTGTACGACCCGAACCAGATGCAGCAGGCCCAGCTCGACCAGCAGCAGAACCAGGCTCAGCAGGGCTACGCGCTCGACGAGACCAGCCTCTTCGACACCGGCATGATCAGCGCGGAGCAGCTGCGGGCCTACGAGCAGGGTCGCGGCCTGTAGTGATCCGGCCCGGTGGCCGAGAGCGCACACCGGATTGGGCCGAGAGCGAAAGGTCCAGTATCCTGGCTCTTCGGTCGCGTGTACGTCCGCGATCACCGCTGCCCGGAAGCACCGAAGGGCAGCGCCCCATGAGCTCAGCAGACCGAAAGACAGGGATGGCTCTGAACGCCCGCCTCGACCACCGCAACCCTCTCGTGTTCGACACTCACGAGCTGGGTCGGCGTCCTGGTGCGCTGCAGCGCCTGAACCGTTCGATCGACGCTCCCAAGGATCTCGGGATCCAGGGAGTCATCGGAGTGCCGGAAGGCGCCCCGGTGGAGCTCGACCTCCGCCTTGAGTCGGTCATGGAAGGTGTGCTTGTCACAGGCACCGCCCGTGCAACGGCCAAGGGGGAGTGCGTAAGGTGTCTGGAGCCGCTTGAGCTGTCGCTCGAAGCGGACTTCCAGGAGATGTTCTCGTACCCTGACGCCGACGACCGTGGCCGTGTGAAAGCGGAACCGGTCGACGACGCCGAGGAAGACGAGGACAGGCTCTTCATCGAGGACGGCTTGTTCGACCTCGAATCCGTGCTGCGTGATGCGGTGGTGCTCGCACTGCCGATGCAGCCGGTGTGCCAGGACGACTGTCTGGGCCTGTGCTCCGAGTGCGGGGTACGGCTCACGGACGACCCGGACCACCACCATGACGCCGTCGACATCCGTTGGGCGGCACTGCAGGGACTCGCCGGTTCACTCGAAGACGGCGAGAAGGACGAGATCAGTGGCGAAGCGCCCCGACCGGCGCGCGCCAACGAGAAGCAGGAGAAGTAGCCGTGGCTGTTCCGAAGCGGAAGATGTCGCGCAGCAACACGCGCCACCGCCGGTCGCAGTGGAAGGCTGCGGTCACCCCTCTGGTTGCGTGCGAGCGCTGCCACGAGCCCAAGCAGCAGCACATCGCGTGCCCTTCTTGCGGCACGTACAACAAGCGCCAGGTCCTCGAGGTCTGAGCGGCTGGTGAGAGGCACCATGTCTGACGTCAAGGCGGACTCAGTCGCCAAGAAACACGCGGACACGGCCTCGTCCCACACGCTGTTGGAAGGGCGGCTCGGGTATCACCTTGAGTCCGCCCTTCTGGTGCGTGCGCTGACCCACCGTTCGTACGCGTACGAGAACGGCGGTCTGCCGACGAACGAGCGGCTGGAGTTCCTCGGGGACTCCGTGCTCGGCCTCGTCGTCACGGACACGCTGTACACCACCCACCCCGACCTGCCCGAAGGCCAACTGGCCAAGCTGCGGGCCGCGGTGGTCAATTCTCGTGCGCTGGCGGAGGTCGGTCGCGGTCTGGAACTCGGCTCCTTCATCCGGCTCGGCCGTGGTGAAGAGGGCACGGGAGGCCGGGACAAGGCGTCCATCCTCGCCGACACCCTGGAAGCGGTGATCGGCGCGGTCTATCTCGACCAGGGCCTCGATGCGGCCTCCGAACTGGTGCACCGCCTGTTCGACCCGCTCATCGAGAAGTCCTCGAACCTCGGTGCCGGCCTGGACTGGAAGACCAGTCTCCAGGAGCTCACCGCGACCGAGGGGCTCGGTGTCCCCGAGTACCTGGTCACGGAGACCGGCCCCGATCACGAGAAGACCTTCACTGCTGCCGCCCGCGTCGGAGGCGTCTCGTACGGCACCGGCACCGGCCGCAGCAAGAAGGAGGCGGAGCAGCAGGCCGCCGAGTCCGCCTGGCGGTCCATCCGGGCCGACGCGGACGAGCGAGCCGAGAAGGCGAAGGCGGCGGCCGAACAACAGGCCGTCGAGACCGCCACCGAGGCCGCTGAGCAGCCTGCCGAGGAAAGCGCCGACACGTCGTCGGCGTCCGCCTGACCGAACAGCGCGACCCGAGCGCCCGTCCCCGAGTGGGGCGGGCGCTCGGCTCATTCACCCGTGACCACAGGGGATGCCATGCCCGAGTTGCCCGAGGTCGAGGTCGTCCGGCGCGGTCTGGAGCGCTGGGTCGCCGAGCGCACCGTCGCCGACGCCGAGGTACTGCATCCGCGTGCGGTACGACGTCATGTCGCGGGCGCCGACGACTTCGCGCACCGGCTCAAGGGGCATCGGATCGGCACCCCGAGCAGGCGCGGCAAGTACCTGTGGCTGCCGCTGGAGGACACCCACCAGGCGGTCCTCGCGCACCTCGGGATGAGTGGTCAACTCCTGGTCCAGCAGCACGAGTTCCCCGACGAGAAGCACCTGCGCATCCGGGTCCGGTTCGCCGACGGCCTGGGCACCGAACTCCGCTTCGTCGACCAACGCACCTTCGGTGGGCTGTCGTTGCACGACACCACCCCGGACGGGCTGCCGGACGTCATCGCGCACATCGCGCGTGACCCCCTGGACCCGTTGTTCGACGACGAGTTGTTCCACCAGTCCCTGCGGCGCAAGCGGACGACCATCAAACGGGCCCTGCTCGACCAGTCGTTGATCAGCGGAGTCGGCAACATCTACGCGGACGAGGCCCTTTGGCGGGCCCGCGTCCACTACGAACGCCCGACCGCGACCTTCACACGCCCGCGCACCGCCGAACTCCTGGGCCACGTACGGGATGTGATGAACGCGGCCCTCGATGTGGGCGGCACCAGCTTCGACAGTCTGTACGTCAACGTGAACGGGGAGTCGGGCTACTTCGACCGCTCGCTCGACGCGTACGGCCGCGAGGGGCTGCCGTGCCGGCGCTGCGGTACGCCGATGAGCCGGCGGGCGTGGATGAACCGGTCGAGCTACTTCTGCCCCAAGTGCCAGCGGGCGCCGCGGGTTTGAGGATCCTGCGGGTTCAGAGGCCGGCGCGCGTCTCGTCGTAGCGCGTGCGGGCGGCGAGGATGTCGTCCATGCGGGACTCCATGAAGTCGACGAGTCCCGTGAGGCGTTCGGCGACGCCGTGTCCCAGCGGGGTCAACTCGTAGTCCACGCGCGGCGGATTGGTCGGCTGGGCCTCGCGGTGGACCAGGCCGTCGCGCTCCAGGGCGTGCAGGGTCTGCGAGAGCATCTTCTCGCTGACGCCGTCGACGCGGCGCCGCAGTTCGTTGAAGCGCAGCGAGCCCTCGTGCAGCGCGCACAGGGTGAGTCCGCCCCAGCGGCCCGTGATGTGCTCCAGGGTGCCTCGGGAGGGGCAGGCCTTCGCGAAGACGTTGTACGGGAAGTTCTGCTCCTCCGTACGCCCCTGGGTCGTGTTCATTTCCTCAGAGTACGCGAACGCAGCGCTAACCAAAAGGGAGCACTAACCAGTGGTTAGCGCTCCCCGTGGGTGTCCTACGCCGTAGAACTAGTACCCGAAGTCCTGCGTCCACCAGGGGCCGCCGGTGCCGAAGTGGACACCGACACCCAGGGTCTTGAAGTCGCAGTTCAGGATGTTGGCCTTGTGGCCGGGGCTGTTCATCCAGGCGTCCATGACCGCGGCCGCGTCGGCCTGGCCGCGGGCGATGTTCTCGCCGCCGAGGTTGGTGATGCCGAGCGTCTCCGCCCGGTCCCACGGGGTGGCCCCGCTGGGGTCGGTGTGGTCGAAGAAGTCCTCGTCGGCCATCAGCGCGCTGAATTTCTCGGCCAGAGTGGTCAGCGAGCTGTTGGCGGCCACCGGGCTGCAGCCGACGAGCGCCCGCTGCTCGTTGACGAGCTTGAGCACCTCGGCCTCGGCGGCGGCCTCCGTGGAGACGGTCACCGGTGCGTCGGCGGACTGCGTAGGCGTCGGAGTGGTGGGCTTCGCCGAGGGAGCCTTGGTCGTCGGCTTCTCGGTCGGAGTGGCCGTCGGCTTCTTCGTCGGGGCCTTGGTGGCGGGCGCGGTGGCGGACTTGGTCGGAGCCGCCGACGGGGAGGCCGCGCGGTTCGCGTCACGGCTCGTGGATGAGCCGTCGTCGCGGGACTCCGCGCTGCCGGAGGTACCGCCCTGCTCGGTCGCGGAGTTGGACGGCGAACCGGCCGCCTGCACCTTGTCCGAGCTGCCACCGCCGCCGAGCTTGTAGTTGTCCAGCCCCGGCATCGCGCCCGCGGCGACCGCGACCGTGCCGATGGCGACGGCGGCGGAGACACCGAGCAGGCCCGTCTTGACCGGCGTCACGCTCTTGCGCTTACGACGGCGACCGCGGCCCGGGCGTGAGCCGTCGCCCCGGGAGGAGGTGGCGCCCGCCGCCTCGGGGAAGACCACGGCGTAGTCCTCCTCGGTGGCGAACAGATAGGCCTCGCTCTTCCGGCGGGAGTCGGCCTTGAGCCGGCTCTCGGCCATCAGGCGCGCCTCGCTCTTCGGCGGGACCTCGTGGTTCGCGCGGCCCTCGTGGACCCGGTGGTCCGTGGGGGCCTGGTGGAACTCGGCGGGACCCTCCGGGCGGAGATAGGGCGCCATGCCGATCGTCGAGCCGTCGGCCGGGTTCCAGTCGAAGCGGTCGTTCCGGTCGGAGCGGTCGTTCCAGTCGTACGAGTCATGCGGGTCGTAGCCGCTCGTGTATGAGCCGTGCGTCTCTGTGACCCCCGTGGCGCGGCTCGTGGCGGCGCGGCCGGCGGCGGAGCGTCGGTGGCGTCCCATGTCCTTGCCTTTCGTCCTTGCGGTCAACTCGTCCGTGCGGTGACCCAGCTCACTCGATCGAGTGAGTTTCATATGAGATTCATTGGGGCGGACGGTACCGCATGGCGGGTGGGGAGCAAGTGTCCCGAGAGACATTGGCCGGTTAGGTTGCAGCCATGAGCGAGGATGTGCGGTTGGTCGCCTGGGTGCGAGGGCGTGTGCAAGGTGTGGGTTTTCGGTGGTTTACCCGTGCCAAGGCTCTGGAGATCGGGGGCCTGAGTGGTTTTGCTCTCAATTTGGGCGACGGACGCGTCCAAGTGGTCGCAGAGGGATCACGTGAGGGCTGCGAAGGACTCCTCGACTGGCTCCAAGGGCACGACACGCCCGGGCGCGTGGATGGCGTGACCGAGATCTGGGACACACCTCGCGGCGGCTACGACGGCTTCGCGATCCGCTGAGCACAATCTGCGAAACGGTGTAAAGCGGCCCTGGCGGAAGCGGAGGGACATGCCACCGGCAGCTGCCCACAGCAGAAATTGCCTGGTGGTTGCCAAGAACGGCTCGCTCTGGCAGGCTCCGCACCTAAGGATGATCGCCACACCCAGCGAGGCCCCGTAGGAGTCGCAGCGTCGCCCGGTCAGGGCCGCGCGCCCCCGGGTTGCCGCCAATACGGGGTGTGATCGTGTTGACCGTCAAACTTTTTGGTGAGACTCTGAAAGCCCCGCGCACCTTAGCTGTTTGGCATGGAAGAACAGCAGAGCAACACCCAAGACTGTCAAGCATCGCGGGTGCGATTCCCTCACGACCCACACCGCTTCGGTCGGTCACTCAGTGTGGAGGACCATCCATCATGGCAAAGGCGCTTCTCGGTTACGTCGGCGGCTCCGACCCGCGACTCCTCGCCGAGATGCGACGGCTCCAGCAGCGCGTCCAGGACCTGGAATCCGAGCTCGTTCGGATCCAGGAAGAGAACGAAGCGCTGACGGCTGCCGCAACTCACGATTCGCTTCTTGAGAGCATCGACGCACGCCAGGCGGAGCCCGCGCTCACCTGATCACTGCGACGCACCACATGACAAGCAGTGGTTGGGCGGCCAGCATCAACCGCTAAGTTGTCAGAGTTTGCAAGGGACGCTTCGGCGTCCCTTCTTTCTTTCCCCGTATGCCTCCACCCTCTTTAACGTTTGGTGTGCCCTGCACGTTCAAGGGCGAAACCGCGGGGAACCGGACGTTCATGGAGAGAGCGAGCAGCGGAAGGTAGAGTCCAGCGGCGTGCACCTCAAGGCCCTGACCCTGCGGGGGTTCAAGTCGTTCGCCTCGGCGACCACGCTCCGGTTCGAGCCAGGGATCACGTGCGTCGTCGGACCGAACGGCTCGGGCAAGTCCAATGTCGTGGACGCGCTCAGCTGGGTCATGGGCGAACAGGGCGCCAAGTCGCTGCGCGGCGGCAAGATGGAGGACGTCATCTTCGCCGGCACCACCGGCCGCCCCCCGCTGGGCCGTGCCGAGGTGTCCCTCACCATCGACAACTCCGACGGGGCCTTGCCCATCGAGTACGCCGAGGTCACCATCACGCGGATCATGTTCCGCAACGGCGGCAGCGAGTACCAGCTCAACGGCGACACGTGTCGCCTCCTCGACATCCAGGAACTCCTCTCCGACTCCGGCATCGGCCGCGAGATGCACGTCATCGTCGGCCAGGGCCAGCTCGACTCCGTGCTCCACGCCGACCCCATGGGCCGCCGCGCCTTCATCGAGGAGGCGGCCGGCGTCCTCAAGCACCGCAAGCGCAAGGAGAAGGCGCTCCGCAAGCTGGACGCGATGCAGGCCAACCTCGCGCGCGTGCAGGACCTGACGGACGAACTCCGCCGCCAGCTCAAACCCCTGGGCCGCCAGGCCGCGGTCGCCCGCCGCGCGGCCGTCATCCAGGCGGATCTCCGGGACGCGCGCCTGAGGCTGCTGGCCGACGACCTCGTACGACTGCGCCAGGCGCTGAACACCGAGATCGCCGACGAGGCCGCACTGAAGGAACGCAAGGAAGCCGCCGAACTGGAGCTGCGCAAGGCACTCCAGCGCGAGGGCCTCCTGGAGGACGAGGTACGGCAGCTCACCCCGCGCCTCCAGCGAGCCCAGCAGACCTGGTACGAACTGTCCCAGCTGGCCGAGCGGGTGCGCGGCACGATCTCGCTGGCCGACGCCCGCGTGAAGAGCGCGACGTCGGCGCCGCCGGAGGAACGGCGGGGCCGCGACCCCGAGGACATGGAGCGCGAGGCGGCCCGCATCCGCGAGCAGGAGGCGGAACTCGAAGCAGCCCTGGAAGCGGCCGAGCACGCCCTGGAGGACACGGTCGCCCATCGCTCCGAACTGGAGCGGGAGTTGACGGCCGAGGAACGGCGTCTGAAGGACGTGGCCCGTTCCATCGCCGACCGCCGCGAGGGCCTCGCCCGGCTCAACGGCCAGGTCAACGCGGCCCGTTCACGCGCCGCCTCCGCCCAGGCCGAGATCGACCGCCTCGCCTCCGCCCGCGACGAGGCCCAGGAACGAGCGGTCACCGCACAGGAGGAGTACGAGGCGCTCCAGGCCGAGGTCGACGGCCTGGACGCAGGCGACGCGGAACTCTCCGAGCAGCACGAGGAGCTCAAGCGCCAACTGTCCGAGGCAGAGGCCGCGTTGGCGGCGGCCCGGGAGGCGACCACGGCAGCGGAACGCCAGCGCGCCGCCACCCAGGCCCGCCGCGACGCGCTCGCGCTGGGCCTACGCCGCAAGGACGGCACGGGGATACTGCTGGGCGCGCGGGATCGGCTCACGGGAATCCTGGGGCCTGCGGCGGAGCTGTTGACGGTGACTCCGGGCCACGAGGTCGCCCTGGCGGCGGCCTTCGGCGCGGCCGCGGACGCCATCGCAGTGACGACTCCGGCGTCGGCGGCCGATGCGATCAGACTGCTGCGCAAGCAGGACGGGGGCAGGGCGGCGCTGCTGCTGGCGGGAGCCTCTGACCATTCAACGCCGCCCACTGAGGCGCCCCAAAGGGGCGCGGGACAGCATCTATTTGCGGCTCCGCCGCGGAGCGCGACCAGCCACAACGAACCCGCAGCCGCCCAACAAGCTTTCGCGGCAGACCTGGTACGCGCCCCCAGCGACCTCATGCCCGCCATCCGCCGCCTCCTCCACAACATCGTCGTCGTGGACACCCTCGAAGCGGCCGAGCAACTCGTATACGCCCGCCCCGAGTTGACCGCGGTCACCGCCGAAGGCGACCTACTCGGCGCACACTTCGCCCACGGCGGCTCCGCAGGCGCCCCCAGCCTCCTCGAAGTCCAGGCCTCCGTAGACGAAGCCGCGGCCGAGCTAGAAGAACTGGCCGTCCGCTGCGAGGAGTTGGCCGCCACCCAGCAGACCGCAGGCGGGCGCCGCAAGGAATGCGCCGCGCTCGTCGAGGAGTTGGGGGAGCGTCGCCGAGCCGCAGAGCGCGAAAAGTCGGCCGTGGCACAGCAGTTGGGACGGCTGGCCGGGCAGGCGCGAGGCGCTGCCGGTGAGGCCGAGCGATCAACCGCGGCGGCGGCACGAGCACAGGACGCACTCGACAAGGCCGTAGAAGAGGCCGAAGTGCTCGCCGAACGGCTGGCCGTTGCCGAGGAGATGCCGGTCGAGGAGGAGCCCGATACCTCTGTGCGGGATCGGTTGGCCGCTGACGGGGCCAATGCCCGGCAGACGGAGATGGAGGCGCGGCTTCAGGTCCGTACGCATGAGGAGCGGGTCAAGGGGCTTGCCGGGCGGGCCGATTCGCTGGACCGGGGGGCCCGGGCGGAGCGTGAGGCACGTGCGCGGGCCGAGCAGCGGTTGGCGCGGTTGAGGCATGAGGCCGCTGTCGCGGAGGCCGTCGCCTTCGGGGCGCGGCAGTTGCTCGCGCACGTCGAGGTGTCGCTGCACCGCGCCGACGAGGAGCGCACCGCCGCCGACGCCGCCAAGGCGCGCCGCGAGCAGGAGTTGGCCGCCGCCCGGAACCAGGGGCGCGACCTCAAGGGCGAACTCGACAAGCTGACCGACTCGGTGCACCGCGGTGAGGTGCTCGGGGCCGAGAAGCGGATGCGGATCGAGCAGCTGGAGACCAAGGCGCTGGAGGAGTTGGGGGTGGAGCCCGCGGGGCTCGTCGAGGAGTACGGGCCGCATCAGCTCGTGCCGCCCTCGCTCGCCGCCGAGGGCGAGGTGCTCCCGGAGGACCCGGAGGATCCGCGCAACCAGCCCCGTACGTTCCACCGCGCCGAGCAGGAGAAGCGGCTCAAGTCGGCCGAACGGGCGTACCAGCAGCTCGGGAAGGTGAACCCGCTCGCGCTGGAGGAGTTCGCGGCGCTGGAGGAGCGGCACAAGTTCCTCAGCGAGCAGCTGGAGGACCTGAAGAAGACCCGCGCCGACCTGCTTCAAGTGGTGAAGGAGGTCGACGAGCGCGTCGAGCAGGTCTTCACCGAGGCCTACCGGGACACGGCCCTGCAGTTCGAGGGTGTCTTCAGCCGGCTGTTCCCGGGTGGCGAGGGGCGGCTGATCCTGACCGATCCCGACAACATGCTCACCACGGGTGTGGATGTCGAGGCCCGTCCGCCGGGCAAGAAGGTCAAGCGGCTCTCGCTGCTCTCCGGCGGGGAGCGGTCCCTCACCGCCGTAGCCCTGCTGGTGTCGATCTTCAAGGCTCGGCCCAGTCCGTTCTATGTGATGGACGAGGTCGAGGCGGCGCTCGACGACACCAACCTCCAGCGGCTGATCCGGATCATGCAGGAGCTTCAGGAGGCCTCGCAGCTGATCGTGATCACCCACCAGAAGCGCACGATGGAGGTCGCCGACGCGTTGTACGGCGTCTCCATGCAGGGCGACGGGGTGTCGAAGGTCATCTCACAGCGTCTCCGCTAGACCTTCATCATTCGTTCAAGTATTGAACGCATCGCGGTGACCTGTGGGGTTGGATTTCACACCAGGCCCCCTATTGACTTCGAAACTTGAAGGCATAGTCTCTGCAACGTTGCTTTTACCTTCAGGTGGTGGGCAGCGGGAAGCTGTGCGCCACTGGAAGGGTCGCCCCCCCACCCCCGGCAGCGACGCCGGTGGCCTCAGGAGTTACACGTGACCAGCACCGCGCAGACATCACAGTCAGGAGCCGGGTCGGCTCATCCCGAACATCTCGCGCACGTCATCTTCATCGCGGCGGCGGCCGCGATGGGCGGCTTCCTCTTCGGCTACGACAGCTCCGTGATCAACGGTGCCGTCGAGGCGATCCGCGACCGCTATGACGTGGGCTCCACGGTCCTGGCGCAGGTCATCGCCATCGCGCTGATCGGCTGTGCCATCGGCGCCGCGACCGCCGGCCGGATAGCCGACCGCATCGGCCGTATCCGCTGTATGCAGATCTCCGCCGTGCTGTTCACGGTCAGCGCCGTCGGTTCGGCGCTGCCCTTCGCGCTCTGGGACCTCGCCTTCTGGCGGGTCATCGGCGGTTTCGCCATCGGTATGGCCTCCGTCATCGGCCCCGCCTACATCGCCGAGGTCTCCCCGCCCGCTTACCGTGGCCGGCTCGGCTCCTTCCAGCAGGCCGCGATCGTCATCGGCATCGCGATCTCGCAGCTGGTCAACTGGGGCCTGCTGAACGCCGCCGACGGCGACCAGCGCGGCACGCTCATGGGCCTGGAAGCCTGGCAGGTCATGCTCGGCGTGATGGTGATCCCCGCCATCCTCTACGGCCTGCTCTCCTTCGCCATCCCCGAGTCCCCGCGCTTCCTGATCTCCGCGGGCAAGCTGAGCCGCGCACACGACGTGCTGCGTGAGGTCGAGGGCGACGACGTCGACCTGGACGCCCGGGTCGCCGAGATCGAGCACGCGATGAAGAGCGAGCACAAGTCGACCTTCAAGGACCTGCTCGGCGGTGGCGGCTTCTTCTTCAAGCCGATCGTCTGGGTCGGCATCGGCCTCTCGGCCTTCCAGCAGCTCGTCGGCATCAACGTCGCGTTCTACTACTCCTCGACGCTGTGGCAGTCGGTCGGCGTCGACCCCACGGAGTCGTTCTTCTACTCCTTCACGACGTCGATCGTGAACATCATCGGCACCGTGATCGCCATGATCTTCGTGGACCGCGTCGGCCGTAAGCCGCTGGCCCTCATCGGCTCGGTCGGCATGGTCGTCGGTCTCGCGCTGGAGGCCTGGGCCTTCTCCTACGACCTCGTCGACGGCAAGCTGCCCGCCGCGCAGGGCTGGACCGCGCTGATCGCGGCCCACGTGTTCGTCCTGTTCTTCGCCCTGTCCTGGGGTGTCGTGGTGTGGGTCTTCCTCGGCGAGATGTTCCCGAACCGGATCCGCGCCGCCGCTCTCGGTGTCGCCGCCTCCGCGCAGTGGATCGCCAACTGGGCCATCACCGCGAGCTTCCCGTCGCTGGCCGACTGGAACCTCTCCGCGACCTACGTGATCTACACGGTCTTCGCCGCGCTCTCCATCCCGTTCGTCCTGAAGTTCGTGAAGGAGACGAAGGGCAAGAAGCTGGAGGACATGGGCTGACCCAGCCCTCCCCACAAGCTCGGGGAGACGGGCTCAATCCCCCGCCGCCCGTCTCCCCGAAACCACCCGTCGGTCACCAGATGAGGACGCCGCCGCCGATCTCCCGGGCCCGGAGAGCGGCGGCCTCGATGTTGTCCAGGCGGCTCTCCACGAGGTCGGTGCGCTCCCCGACCGCCGCGGCGACAGCTTCCAGATGCTCCCGGAGCAACGCGAGCTCGCGCAGGAACTCCGGTACGTCCGCGGCCTCGACGTACAGGTCGCTGGAGGCCAGCACGGGAAGGTACACGCAGCCCAGCGAGCGCACGGGCGCCGAACCCCACACGGTCTCGCGCCAGTTCTCGAATCCGGCCGAGTCGTTGCACCCCTCCGGAACGTCGAGCACGTTCCACTGGCCGTCCGCGTCACGCAGGAACACATCCACAGCCAAGGTCATGACCGCAGTGGACCACCGGTCGACCGGCCGGTCCACCGGTTGCGGGTAAAGGTCACTCTCCGAATCGGGGTCACTCCCCGAGCCGCGGCAGCACCCGCTCCGCGAACAGCCGCAGGCTGCGCCATCCCTCGTCCACCGGCATCCCGCCCGAGAGCGGATGCAGGACGAGGTTGTCGAGCCCCAGCGCCACACACTCGTCCGGCGTGAGGATGCGGTAGACGCCCTCCGCGCGCAGCTCCGCCACGGTCGTGGCCCCCGACTTCACCGCCGAGCGGATGTCCCCGGACTGCCAGGAGGCGTACGTCCGCGCCTCGTGCAGGAAGTGCGCCCCGTACTCGGCCCAGGCCCGGTCCGGGTCCTCGGCGATGTGCAGCAGCGGGGTCTCCGCCCCCGGCATCATGGTCCAGCCCTCGGTGCCGTACTCGACGAGCCGGTCCTTGTAGTACGCCTCCAGGTCGGGCAGGTGCGCGCTGGGGAAGAAGGGCAGACCGAGCCGGGCGGCCCGGCGCGCGGCGGCCTTCGAGGAACCGCCGACCAGCAGCAGGGGGTGCGGGTCGGAGAAGGGCCGCGGGGTGACCCGTACCTTACGGCCGCGGTACTCGAACTCCTCGCCGGACCACGCCTTCAGGACCGTCTCCAGCAGCTCGTCCTGGAGCCTGCCCCGGCGCTTCCAGTCCACGTCGAACTGGGCGTACTCCTCGGGCCGGTAGCCGATCCCGGCCACGGTCACCAGGCGGCCGCCGCTCAGCAGATCGAGCACGGCGATGTCCTCGGCCAGCCGGAGCGGGTCGTGCAGCGGGCCGATGATCGCCGAGACAGTCACCGCGATGTGCCGGGTCGCGCCGAACACCGCGCCCGCGAAGGCGAAGGGCGACGGCAGCCAGTTGTTGGCGACACCGTGGTGCTCCTCCGTCTGCACGGTGGTGATCCCGTGCTCGTCGGCGTACGCGGCCATGTCCAGGGCGGCCCGGTAGCGGGCGCTCAGCGAGGCGGGGGTGGCGCCGGGTTCGACGAGGTTGAAGCGTACGATCGAGACGGGCATGGGAGGTCCCCCTTCGGGTGCGGCGGGGTCGTGTGTGGTGGGGGACGGTAGCTGACGGTACGTCAGATGGCCATGGGTGTGGCCACGGGCTTCCGGGTCTCCGGGCTTCCCTGCGCGTGCGAGGCCGGTACGAGATGTGGTGGCGTCGACGCCCCGGCGACGCCCGCGCTGGGCCCCGGCGAGACCCATGGCTGATACTGGACGCGTTATGGAAACCGTCATCCTTGCTGTAGTCATCGCCGTGGTCGTGCTCGGTGCGCTCGGCGGGCTCGTCGTCGGCAGCCGGCGCAAGAAGCCGCTGCCCCCGCCGCCCACCTCCGTGCCCGACATCACCGCCCCGCCGGCCGAGCCGCACGTCGGCGACGAGGCCGAGACGCCGCGCGACGAAGCGCGCCGGACGATAGAGGAGGTGGATCTTCCGGACGGCTCGGCCCCGGTCGCAGTCGAGGAGCCGCCCGCCGCACTCGATGTTCCCGAGCCGACCGCCGGACGGCTCGTCCGGCTGCGGTCCCGGCTCTCCCGCTCGCAGAACGCGCTCGGCAAGGGGCTGCTCACGCTCCTGTCGCGCGAGCACCTCGACGAGGACACGTGGGAGGAGATCGAGGACATCCTCCTCACCGCCGACGTCGGCGTGGCCCCCACCCAGGAACTGGTCGACGGTCTGCGCGAGCGCGTGAAGGTGCTCGGCACCCGCACCCCGCAGGAGCTGCGCACGCTGCTCCGCGAGGAGCTGCTCAAGCTGGTCGGCACCGACGTCGACCGCACGGTCAGGACCGAGCCCGAGGACCGCAAGCCCGGCATCGTGATGGTCGTCGGGGTCAACGGCACCGGCAAGACCACCACCACCGGCAAGCTCGCCCGTGTCCTCGTGGCCGACGGGCGGACCGTCGTGCTCGGCGCCGCCGACACCTTCCGTGCCGCTGCCGCCGATCAGTTGCAGACCTGGGGTGAGCGGGTCGGTGCCCACACCGTGCGCGGGCCCGAGGCCGGTGACCCCGCCTCCGTCGCGTTCGACGCGGTGAAGGAGGGCAAGGAGATGGGGGTCGATGTCGTCCTCATCGACACGGCCGGGCGGTTGCACACGAAGACCGGGCTCATGGATGAGCTGGGCAAGGTGAAGCGCGTCGTCGAGAAGCACGCGCCGCTCGACGAGATCCTGCTCGTGCTCGACGCCACCACCGGGCAGAACGGGCTGGTGCAGGCGCGTGTCTTTGCCGAGGTGGTCGACATCACCGGCATTGTCCTGACCAAGCTGGACGGCACGGCCAAGGGGGGCATCGTGATCGCCGTGCAGCGTGAACTTGGGGTGCCGGTGAAGTTGATCGGGCTCGGTGAGGGGGCGGATGACTTGGCGCCGTTTGATGCGGAGGCGTTTGTTGACGCCCTTATCGGCGACTGACGTTCCGCGGGTTGGGTGGTTCTTTGGCTGCCAGCCGGTGGGGGCTGGTCGCGCAGTTCCCCGCGCCCCTGAAGGGGCGCTGAACTCGCCCCTCTTTGACGAAGTGCCCTTCTCCAAGCTGGAGAAGGGCACTTCGTCGTCTACGACCTATGCGCGCGACCGGTGTGCCACATACGCCAGCGTGCCCAGCAGCAAGCGTGCCGCCGGGGGCTTTGTCGCCGAGTCGAGGGCGGGGGAGCGGAGCCAGTGGACTGCGCCCAGGCCTCCTCGGTCGGAGGG
>NZ_JBXVPZ010000104.1:0-24659 GCF_057961495.1 Streptomyces sp. P5F9
CTGCCTCCCCGGCCTCCGCCTCCCCGGCCGCGTCGCCCTGCCCGCTGCCCTCGGGCCCCGTCGCGAAGTCGGGCCCCTTCGTCATGTCGGTCCGCGTCACTGAGACCGTCTGTTCTGTTGCCCCGTCCCACGGCCCGTCTTCGTACTCCGCTGCCGGGCGGCGGAGCAGGGCGATCGAACCGGAGACGGTCGTCGCGCGCAGCTTCCCGGTGCCCGCGCCCAGGCGGCCGGTGATCTTGTGGGCGCCCCACTGGCCGTGCACCCGCAGCCCGTCGAAGGCGTTGGAGATCGAGCCGCTCGCCGTGTTGGCCTCGACGTCCGCGTCCGCCGGGTGCGGGAGCCGGATGGCGATCTCGCCCGAGACGTTGGTGAGGCGGACGTCGGTCGGGCCGTCCGGGTCGAGGTCCACGATCATCGAGCCGCTCACCGACTCGGCGCGCACGGAGGGGCCCGAGCCCTCGACGACGGTGAGGTCGCCGGAGACGGAGTTGAAGCGGAGGTCGCCGGTGACGGCCTGGGCCTCCAGGTTCCCGGAGACCGTATCGGCGCGGACGGATCCGGAGAGGCTGACGAGGGTCGTGTCGCCCGTGACACCTCGCACCACCGAAGGTCCGCTGATCCCGGAGACGACGGCGGCGGCGCCGACCACCCCGACCTCGACCCGGGTGCTCGCGGGCACGGCCAGGGAGACCACCGCGCTGCGCCGCCAGCCCTTCCGGTCGAGCCACTTGAGGAAGCCCTTCCAGGGGAGGTCCTCGTACGCCACCGTCAGCGTGCCGTTGTTCTGGGTCACCACCAGAGGTGGCCCGTCGATCTCGGAGATTTCCATGCGGGCGGAACCCTCGTCCGTCCCCACGACGTTCACCGTTCCGTTGACGATGCGCACGTGGAGATCGCTCACGGGCTCGTCGAACGTGAGCTTCTTGGGCTCTGCGACGGACCACTCGGACATGATGCAGACCTCCTCGGCCTAACCGGACCGGACATGACGCGCCATATCGCGTCTTCCAAGAAACACGATATATCGCGGATGGGGAAAGTCAAGACACTCGTTCCGGTGATCGCCGGAGGTCGGCTGCCGAGCGCCAGGCGTCGAACAACCGGCGGAAATGGGTGCATTGCCCTAGCGTGTGACCATGTCGACGGAGAAGCCGCAGGCCAGACACCGGACCGGTGCCACCCCGGGCGCCCTGCTGCTCTGCCGGGCGGACCCCGAGTCCGTCGCCCAGGCGGCCCATCCGCTCCGCGAACGCATGCTGCTGACCCGCGCGGGCAACGACTGGAGCGTGCTCGTCCCCGAGGGCAAGCCCTGGCTGCACGGCGACGAACCGGTCGACCGCGTCCTCACCGGCTGGGCCACCGCGCTCGCCGTCGGCGCCCCCTGGCCCGTGCTCGCCCTGTGGTGGGACGCCGACCGCGCGGGCTACACCCTGGCCTCGGGTTTCCGCCGCCCTGTCGGCTACGTCTGGCTCGCCGACGGCACCCCGGCCGGCGAGGACGAGGCGATGCGCACCTTCGCCGCCCGCCTGGGCCTGGACCCCGTACTGGACCTGCAGTCCCTGGACCACCTCACGAGACCGGACCCCGAAGCCGACGCCCGCGCCCGTCTCCGCGGCCTCCTGGCGGTCCTCACGCGCGCGGGAGTGGTATTGCCCACCGGCCTCACCCCGGGCGAACCCGCCGACCGCCTCCGGGAGATCGCCCGCGTCCGCCCCGATGCCCGACAGGTCGAACGGGCGGGCTGGCGCGAGGCGGTCCGTGCGGAACTCGACGCCGTCGACAGCAGCCGCCTCGGCCCCTGGATGCCCTGGTCCGGCACTCCCAGGGCACGCGCCCTCGCCCTGACCCAGATGGCAGCGGGCCTCCCGCTCACGGCCTGGGGCCTACGACGCCGTAGCGGAGGCTGGATCGTCGCGGGGGCGCTGCTCCTGGCCCACGGCACGCTGGGGCTCGCCTACGACCTGGCCCGCCCGCGCGACTGACACACGCCGGCGGCACCGCCGTAGGAACTACTCGTCGTCGTCCTCGTCGTCCAGGCGTGCCAGCCAGGTCGCCAGGCGTTCCACCGGGACCTCGAAGTCCGGGTTCAGATCGACGAACGTCCGCAGCTGTTCGGCGAGCCACTCGAAGGTGACTTCTTCCTCGCCGCGCCGCTTCTCCAGTTCTTCGATGCCACGGTCCGTGAAGTACATGGGTCAAGGATAAGTGCGCGCAAACGGCCGGGCCGCACCCCCGGAGTGGGGGTGCGGCCCGGCCGCGTACGACAGTGCGGGGCGGTTACGCCTCGAACACCTCACGCACCAACTGCTCCTGCTCCGCCTGGTGCCGCTTGGCCGAACCCACCGCCGGAGACGACGAGTGCGGGCGCGAGATCCGCCGCAGCCGCTCCCCGTGAGGAACGTCCGCGCCGACCGCCAGGTCCAGGTGGTCGATCAGGTTCAGGGCGATGAACGGCCACGCGCCCTGGTTCGCCGGCTCCTCCTGGGCCCACAGGTACTTCTCGGCGTTCGGGTACTTGTTGACCTCCGCCTGGAGCTCGGCACCCGGCAGGGGGTACAGGCGCTCGATGCGGACGATCGCCGTGTCCGTGGAGCCGCGCTTGATCCGCTCGGCCTCAAGGTCGTAGTAGAGCTTGCCGGTGACGAAGACGACCTTGCGGACGGACGCGGGGTCCGTCACCGTCTCGTCGCCGATGACCGGGCGGAACTGACCCGTCGTGAACTCCTCCGTCTTCGACGCGGCGGCCTTGAGGCGCAGCATCGACTTCGGGGTGAAGACCACCAGCGGCTTGTGGTGCGGGTTGTGCACCTGCCAGCGGAGAAGGTGGAAGTAGTTCGACGGGAGGGTGGGCATGGCCACCGTCATGTTGTTCTGGGCGCAGAGCTGGAGGAAGCGTTCCACGCGCGCGGACGAGTGGTCCGGGCCCTGGCCCTCGTAGCCGTGCGGGAGCAGGAGGGTGACGCCGGACGTCTGGCCCCACTTCTGCTCCGCCGCCGAGATGTACTCGTCGACCACGGACTGCGCGCCGTTGACGAAGTCGCCGAACTGCGCCTCCCACATCACGAGCGCGTCGGGGCGGGCCAGCGAGTAGCCGTACTCGAAGCCCATGACCGCGTACTCGGAGAGGAGCGAGTCGTAGACGTTGTAGCGCGCCTGCTCCTCGGAGAGGTACTGGAGCGGGGTGTAGTCCTCGCCCGTCTGGCGGTCGATGAGGACCGCGTGGCGCTGGCCGAACGTGCCGCGGCGGGAGTCCTGACCGGAGAGGCGCACCGGGGTGCCCTCAAGGAGCAGCGAGCCGATCGCGAGCGTCTCGCCCATGCCCCAGTCGATCGTCCCGTCCTCGACCATCGTCGCCCGGCGCTGCAGCTGGGGCAGCAGGCGCGGGTGGACGTGGAAGTTGTCCGGGATGTTGACCTGGGACTCGGCGATCCGCTTCACGACCTCCGAGGAGATCGCGGTGGACACGGACACCGGGAACTCGGCCTGCGGGTCCGACATCGGCGCCGCGCCCGGCTGGGCCGTCGCCTCGCGGACCTCCGTGAAGACCTTCTCCAGCTGGCCCTGGTAGTCCTGGAGCGCCTGTTCGGCCTCTTCCAGGGTGATGTCGCCGCGACCGATCAGCGACTCGGTGTACAGCTTGCGCACCGAGCGCTTCTTGTCGATCAGGTCGTACATCAGGGGCTGGGTGAAGGCCGGGTTGTCCGACTCGTTGTGACCGCGGCGGCGGTAGCAGATGAGGTCGATCACCACGTCCTTGTTGAACGCCTGACGGAACTCGAAGGCCAGTCGCGCGACGCGGACGACGGCCTCGGGGTCGTCGCCGTTCACGTGGAAGATCGGGGCCTCGATCATGCGGGCCACGTCCGTGGCGTACATCGAGGAACGCGACGACTCGGGAGCCGCCGTGAAGCCGACCTGGTTGTTGATGACGATGTGGATCGTGCCGCCGGTGCGGTAGCCGCGCAGCTGCGACATGTTGAGCGTCTCGGCCACCACGCCCTGGCCCGCGAAGGCCGCGTCACCGTGCAGGGCGAGCGGGAGGACCGTGAAGTCCGTGCCGCCCTTGTTGATGATGTCCTGGCGGGCGCGGACGATGCCCTCGATGATCGGGTCGACCGTCTCCAGGTGGGACGGGTTCGCCGCGAGCGTGACCTTGATCTGCTCGCCGTCCAGGCCGGTGAAGGTGCCCTGGGCGCCCAGGTGGTACTTCACGTCGCCGGAGCCGTGCATCGACTTCGGGTCGAGGTTGCCCTCGAACTCGCGGAAGATCTGGGCGTACGACTTGCCGACGATGTTCGCGAGCACGTTCAGGCGGCCGCGGTGGGCCATGCCGATGACGACCTCGTCGAGGCGCGACTCGGCCGCGCTGTCGATGACCGCGTCGAGCAGCGGGATGACGGACTCGCCGCCCTCAAGGGAGAAGCGCTTCTGGCCGACGTACTTCGTCTGGAGGAAGGTCTCGAAGGCCTCCGCCGCGTTCAGGCGGCGCAGGATGCGCAGCTGCTCCTCGCGCTCCGGCTTGGAGTGCGAGCGCTCGATGCGGTCCTGGATCCACTTGCGCTGCTTCGGGTCCTGGATGTGCATGAACTCGATGCCGGTGGTGCGGCAGTACGAGTCGCGCAGCACGCCCAGGATGTCGCGCAGCTTCATCAGGGACTTGCCGGCGAAGCCGCCGACCGCGAACTCCCGCTCCAGGTCCCACAGGGTGAGGCCGTGCTCGGTGATGTCCAGGTCGGGGTGCTTGCGCTGGCGGTACTCCAGCGGGTCTGTGTCGGCCATGACGTGGCCGCGGACCCGGTAGGAGTGGATCAGCTCGAAGACGCGGGCCGCCTTCGTCACGTCGTTGTCGTGCGACGCGTCGATGTCCTTGAGCCAGCGGACCGGCTCGTACGGGATGCGCAGCGCCTCGAAGATCTCGTCGTAGAAGCCGCTCTCGCCGAGCAGGAGGTTCGCGACGATCCGCAGGAACTCGCCGGAGGCGGCGCCCTGGATGACCCGGTGGTCGTAGGTCGACGTGAGCGTCATGACCTTCGAGATGCCGAGCTTGTTGAGGGTGTCCTGGCTCGTGCCCTGGAACTCGGCCGGGTAGTCCATCGAGCCGACGCCCATGATGACCGACTGACCGGGCATCAGACGCGGCACGGAGTGGACGGTGCCGAGGCCGCCGGGGTTGGTCAACGACACGGTGACGCCCGTGAAGTCATCCATCGTCAGCTTGCCGTCGCGGGCGCGGCGGACGATGTCCTCGTAGGCCTGCCAGAACTCGAAGAAGTTCAGCGTCTCGGCCTTCTTGATGCCGGCGACGACGAGCTGGCGGTCGCCGTTGGGCTTCACCAGGTCGATGGCGAGACCGAAGTTGACGTGCTCCGGCTTGACCAGGGTCGGCTTGCCGTCCTTCTCCTGGAAGGAGTAGTTCATCGACGGCATGGCCTTGATGGCCTGCACCATCGCGTAGCCGATGAGGTGGGTGAAGGAGATCTTCCCGCCCCGGGCGCGCTTCAGGTGGTTGTTGATGACGATGCGGTTGTCGAAGAGCAGCTTGACCGGGACCGCGCGCACCGACGTGGCGGTGGGGACCTCGATCGACGCGTTCATGTTCTTCGCGACCGCGGCGGCGGGACCGCGCAGCGTGACGAACTCCGGGCCACCGGCGGCCTCGGCCGCAGGCTCGGCCTTCTTCGGCTGAGCGGCCGGGGCCGCCGCCTTCGCAGGCGCCGGAGCCGGGGCTACGGCCTTCACCGGCGCCGGAGCGGCGGCTGCGGGCGCCGGCGCGGGGGCCGCCGGAGCGGCGGGCGCAGCAGGAGCGGCCTGGGCCGGAGCCGGGGCGGCGGGTGCCGCCGGGGCCGGGGTGGTTCCTACGGCCCCCGCGGCCGCAGTACCCGCCGAAGTCGAGGTCGGGGCGGCAGCCGCGCCCGGCTTGTAGTCGGCGAAGAAGTCCCACCAGGCTCGGTCAACCGAGTTCGGATCCTGGAGGTACTGCTGATAGATCTCGTCGACGAGCCACTCGTTGGGCCCGAACGCCGCCGCGGGATTCTTACCCGCGGCTTGGTCGGACTCGGTCGAGATGGTCGAGTTACTGGGGGACTGTGACGACACGGCGGCAACCGCCCTCTTCCGCTTCACAAGGTGATGGACAGCGGGAATTAAGGCTACGCCCCCATGACCGCCAAGGTCAGGTCGGGCCGGTCCATCGTCGTGTAAGTCACATCGGAAAGTGTGTTTCGGGGGCCGAAATGGCGGGAAACAAGCGTGGTTCCGCTATAGAGGGGGCGCATGGATGCGTGCCGGGCGCACGAACGGGCGCGGGCCTGCGCCTGATCACACGTGTCCGTCGGCGCGGACCGTCGTGGATCTTGGGGCTCCGGTTCGAACTTTACGTCAACTTGGCACGGAAGACAGTCCCGGGAGGGTGACGATGATCCTGCAGCCGCGGTCGGATTCGGCCACCCCGATCCGGCCGCCGTGCAGATCCACCGCCCAGCGGGCGATCGCCAGGCCGAGACCCGTACCGCCGTCGCTGCCGGGCCCGTGCGGCGAGCTGACCGCTCCCCGGTTGAACCGCTCGAAGATGTGCGCCCACTGCGCCTTCGGGATGCCGGGTCCCTCGTCCAGGACCTCCAGCTCCAGCGACTCCGGCAGCGACCCGCGCCGCGCCTTCACCGTCACCCGGCCGTGCGCGGGGCTGTGCTTGACCGCGTTGTCGATCAGGTTGGCGACGACCTGGTGGATGCGCTCCGGGTCCGCGAGCGCGGTCAGCTCCGGCGGGGACACGTCCAGGTGCAGATGGACGTCGGTCCGCGTGTGACTCCCCGAGCCCGACGCAATGCCCGCGCGCGCGGAGGCGACCATGTTGGCCTCCTTGAGCACGCCCGAGAGATACGGCCACACCTCGAACCGGCGCGTCTTCAGCGGTACGACGCCGTTGTCCAGGCGGGAGAGGTCCAGCAGCGTCTCGACCAGCCGGCCGAGCCGCTCCGTCTGCTTCAGCGCCGTCCGCATGGTCTCCGGATCGGCCGCCGAGACGCCGTCGACGACGTTCTCCAGTACGGCGCGCAGGCCCGCGATGGGGGTGCGCAGCTCGTGCGAGACGTTCGCGACGAGTTCCTTGCGCTGGCGCTCCTGCGCCTCCAGCTCGTCGGCCATGACGTTGATCGTCGCGGCCAGGTCGCCCAGTTCGTCACGGCGGTTCTCGCGCACCCGGCGGGTGTAGTCGCCGTGCGAGATCGACCGGGCCACCGCGTTCATCTCGTCCAGCGGCGCGGTGAGCGAGTGGGCCACGAACTGCGTTATCAGCAGTGTGGCGATCATCGAGAAGACCGTGATGAAGCGCAGCTCCGTCGCCGTGCGCATGGCGATCATCATCAGCCCGGTGGTGATGAGCACCGCGATGACGACCAGCGCGCCCAGCTTGGTCTTGATCGAGAACGGGCGTACGCCGCCCCAGGGCTCCCCGGGGCTCCTCCGTGACGTCGGCCCGTCGCTCATGGCGTCGGTGTCTCCAGTGCGTAGCCCACGCCGTGCACCGTGCGGATCCGCTCGGCGCCGATCTTCCGGCGCAGCGCCTTGATGTGGCTGTCGACCGTGCGGGTGCCGGAGGCGTCCGCCCAGTCCCACACCTCGGCGAGCAGCTGCTCACGCGAGAGCACGGCACGCGGGGTGTTCGCCAGGCACACCAGCAGATCGAACTCGGTGGGCGTGAGATGAACGTCCTCGCTGCGCACCCGTACCCGGCGCTGCGCATGGTCGATCTCCAGCTCGCCGAGGCGCAGGATGCCCGAGCGCGGGGTGGACGCGGCCACCACGGCACGCTCCACCCGGCGCAGCAGGACGTGCACGCGCGCCGCGAGCTCCCGCATCGAGAACGGCTTGGTCATGTAGTCGTCGGCGCCGACCCCGAGCCCGACCAGCATGTCGGTCTCGTCGTCGCGCGCGGTGAGCATCAGCACCGGTACCGGGCGGGCGGCCTGCACACGGCGGCAGACCTCCAGCCCGTCGAAGCCGGGCAGCATGATGTCGAGGATCAGCAGATCGGGCTGCCAGGCCTCGGCGGTGTCGACGGCCGACGGCCCGTCGCCCGCGGTCTGCACGAGAAATCCCTCGGCGCGCAGACGGGCCGCGATGGCGTCGACGATCGTCGGGTCGTCCTCGACCACCAGCACCCGGCGCTGCGCGCCCGGCGTGGCCGTGGCCGTGCCGTTGTGGGAGGTGTGTGTCTGCTCCATCGCCCGCCCCTGAAGTGTGCTTTCCGGAACCAGTGGGGTGATCCCATGACTGCGCTTGACGCTTGAATGATCTGCGTCAGGGAAGCAGGGTACGGGGAGTCACGGCGCCTTTGCTATCCAGGTCGTACAGCGAGGTGCACGACGTCGGGAACGCCTCGGGCAACGGGGATCTCTTCGGTACGCACCTGTTGGAAACCGGCATTCCATAAGGTTCGCTCAAATTCCGGAGAGGGCTGCGCCGACCATACGGCGAGTACCCCGCCCGGTCTCAACACCCTTGCGCAGCTTGTCAGTCCGGCCGGCGAGTACAGGCTGTCGTTGTCCTCGGTGACGGTCCAGCCGGGGCCGTTGTCGATGTCGAGGCAGAGCGCGTGAAAAGTGGCGCAAGTCTCATTGACGAATGCGACTAGATCCGTTTTCACAATGTCGGTCCGCGGATCGGCGAGAGCGGCCGCGGAGAGGGCCGACAGCGGTCCTGAACGGTGCCATTCGACGATCGCGGGCTCCCGTTCGACGACCGTGATGTGACCCCACCGGGCGTCGGCGGCGGCATGCGCGAGCGAGAAACCGACGCCGAGCCCGCCGATCAGCACGTCGGGCAACTCACCAGGTTCCTGACGCCCGTTCAGCGCGTCGTACGCGGCGTCGACCAGCAGCCGCTCCGACCGCCCGTCCGAGGTGTCCATCAGGAAGCACCCGTTGGCGATGATCTGGAGCAACTCCCCGTGCCGGCGCAGCACCACCTCGCCGTAGGGGCCCTCGCGACGGTCCAGGACAACAGGGGTGTCGTACGCGGTGGTCATGCGATCCATCCTGGCAGTTTCACCGGATCGTGCAGCCGAATTAACCCAGGGCGAACACGTCCGGGTGCAAGGTACCTGCGGACGCGCAGGGAGGCTCTCAGGTTGCTGTGAATCGGCTCTCGCGTGGCGTCGGTCATAGACAGGGGCAGGTGGGACGGCGAAGGGTGACGTGTGAACCAGAAGGAGCGCCTCACCGTGGAACGGATCGCGACAGCCGGCACCCAGGCCTCCGCCACGCCTCCGGGCGGGCCCCTGGCCGATGAGTCCGGGCCGGCTTCGCCCCTGGATTCCGGGCTGCTGGACGCGATGCCGAGACAGCGGGAAGTGCTGGACGGGGCTGGGAAGTCGAGGCTCGCCACTCCGACCCCGGCGGTGTCCGTCTCGGCGTCCACCCCTGCCGTCCCCGGCGAATCGCGCGTCCTGCTCGCACTCCGTCGCCTCCACCCCTGGCGGCTGCTGCCCACGCCCACGGGGACGCCGTTCACCTTCTGTTACGGGGTGCTGCTCGTCGTGACGTCACTGGTGGCGCAGTACGCCGATCCGGCCTTCGTGACCGAACTGCACCAGGCGTCCAGCACCGACGTCACCCACCTGCTCCGCGA
Source organism: Streptomyces sp. P5F9 (assembly GCF_057961495.1). Classification (NCBI taxonomy): domain Bacteria; kingdom Bacillati; phylum Actinomycetota; class Actinomycetes; order Kitasatosporales; family Streptomycetaceae; genus Streptomyces; species Streptomyces sp. P5F9. The sequence continues at coordinate 9,628 of NZ_JBXVPZ010000104.1, forward strand.
CCCGTTCCTCGTGCTGGTCGCCAGCGCGCTGTGGATCGTGGGCGGCGTGGTGTCGCCGTACGCGTTCCTGTTCCTGCTCGTACTGACCGCGCTGGAACGCAGGATCGGCGGCGTACGGACCGCCGCGGTGTTCCTCTGCGGGCACATCGTGGCCACGCTGGCGACCGAAGGGACCGTGGGAATCGCCGTGTTGGCGGGCCACCTCCCCGCCACCTCGCTGCACCGCCTCGACTACGGCATCAGCTTCGGCGTCGCGACGAGCATAGGAGCGCTGGCCGGCCTCCTCAGGCCCTGGCTGGGGCTGCCGTTGCTCGCCCTGTTCGGCTGGACGCTGGTCGAGGCCCTGATCGAGTTCACCGACCCCATGACGAACTGGGGCCACCTGATCTCGCTGACGATAGGCGTCGCGGCCTGGCCGCTGATACGGCGCTGGGCGCGGGCGGCGCAGGTGAACCGGGCGGCACGGGTGGCTGTGGCGGCTCGGGTTGAGGTCGCGGGGGTCTGACTCCCCGCCCAGCCGGCCGCGTTCAGCTTCTTCGCTACTCCCGGGACGCCAAGTCGGCGCTCTTGCTGGGCGGTTGCTCCGGTGACCACACGTACGGCGTGGTCGTGGTGATCGCCCGGAAGCCCAGCCGGCGCAGGATCGGCGCGCTGTCGTCCGTGGCGTCCACCTGCAGATACGGCACTTTGCGGGCGGCGGCGAGAGCGGCCCGGACGGCTACGAGGGCGCGGTAGATGCCCTTGCCGCGCCACTCGGCGAGTGTCGAGCCGCCCAGCATGTTGGCGAACTCCGTCCCCGGCCGGAAGGCGAGCCAGGCCGCGGAGACCATCTCGCCCTCCGCCTCGACGGCGTAGACGGCCATCTCGTCCGGAGCGGCGGCGATCCGCCCGAGCAGGTCGGCGGCCAGCCAGTTCAGGTCCATCTCCCAGATGGCCGACTGCAGCGCCCCGAGCCGCCGCAGGTCGTTCTCGGCGGTGATCCGGCGGATCGTGACCCCGTCCGGCAGCACGGGCTCCCGTACGGCCATCTCCTCGGCCAGCCCGATCAGCACCGTCTCCGGTTCCTCGGGCACGAACCCCGCCGCGCGCAGCCGGTCGGTGAGGTCGGCGGGCACGTCGTGGGAACGGGTCTTCCACTCCACGCTCTCCCCGCGCGCGGCGAAGAAGTCCCGCTGCCGCACGATCAGTTCGTCCAGTTCCTGCCCCTGCACCCCCAGGTCACGCGGTCCGCTCACAAACCCGCGGAACTGTCCGACGATCCGCAGCAGCGGCCCGTCCTTCTCGTACGTCACTCCGGCGGGCGGAATGGGCGGGGTGCCGCGCATCTGGTCGTCGTAGGCGGCGAGGAGGGTCTGGGTTTCGGATTCCGTGTCTGTCACGGGGTGACAGTACGAGGAGGCGTGCGAGCCGGGGCAACCGATTATCGGCGGGGAATCAGAATCAGCTCAGGCGGAGTCGTTCTGCCGGCGGCTGCGGTGTGAGCGTCCGCCGCGGTGTCGTTGTCGAAGGGGCCGGCGTCCCAGGTGCCCATGCGTCTCTCCTGACCGTGATGGCGTCTGTGGCGTCCGGGCATCGTGGCAGGCGCCACTGACATCGACCGTCGAGCCTCGGCCGCCCCGTCACGGAACCCCGTTCCCCGGGAAGCCTCCGCCCCCTTTCCGTGTTGACCTGCACGGAGGCCAGCGCGTTACCGCCGATCGCTCACAGCGAACAACCGGTGGGGAACAATCGAGGACGGCCAAGCATTGAGTCGGCATAGCTCAACTTGACTGCCTAAGGGGAGATCATGGCTTCGACGTCCACACCGCTCACCCTGCCCGTGCTGCCGCTCGACGACGAGGTCGTGCTGCCCGGAATGGTGGTTCCGCTGGACCTGAACGACACCGATGTACGCGCCGCCGTGGAGGCCGCACAGGCCGCCGCGCGGTCCGAGCCCGGAAAGCCCAAGGTCCTGCTGGTGCCACGGATCGACGGGACCTACGCGAGCACGGGTGTGCTCGGCACCATCGAGCAGGTCGGCCGGCTGGCCGACGGCGACCCGGGTGCGCTGATCCGCGGCCGTAGCCGCGTGAAGATCGGGGCCGGGACCACCGGGCCCGGTGCCGCGCTCTGGGTGGAGGGCACCGCGCTCGACGAGAGCCTGCCCGAACCCTTGCCCGGCTCCGTTTCCGAGCTGGTGAAGGAGTACAAGGCGCTGGCCACCGCGTGGCTGCGCAAGCGGGGGGCCTGGCAGGTCGTCGACCGCGTGCAGGCCATCGATGACGTGTCCACCCTCGCTGACAATTCCGGCTACTCGCCCTTCCTGACCACCGAGCAGAAGATCGAGCTGCTGGAGACCGCCGACCCGGTGGCCCGGCTGAAGCTCGCCACCCAGCACCTGCGCGACCACCTCGCCGAGCAGGACGTCGCCGAGACCATCGCCAAGGACGTCCAGGACGGTGTCGACAAGCAGCAGCGCGAGTTCCTGCTGCGTCGCCAGCTCGACGCCGTACGCAAGGAACTGCGCGAGCTGAACGGGGACACGAGCGACGGCGAGGAGTCCGATGACTACCGCGCCCGGGTCGAGGCCGCCGATCTTCCCGAGAAGGTCCGTGAGGCCGCGCTCAAGGAGGTCGAGAAGCTGGAGCGGTCCTCCGACCAGTCGCCCGAGGGCTCGTGGATCCGCACCTGGCTGGACACCGTTCTCGAACTCCCGTGGAACGAAAGGACCCAGGACGAGTACGACATCCAGGGCGCCAAGGCGATCCTGGACGCCGAGCACGCCGGTCTGAACGACGTGAAGGAGCGCATCACCGAGTACCTGGCCGTGCGCAAGCGGCGCGCGGAGCGGGGCCTGGGTGTGGTGGGCGGTCGGCGCGGCGGTGCCGTGCTCGCCCTCGTAGGGCCGCCCGGTGTCGGCAAGACCTCGCTCGGTGAGTCCGTCGCCCACGCGATGGGCCGGAAGTTCGTCCGGGTCGCGCTGGGCGGGGTGCGGGACGAGGCCGAGATCCGCGGTCACCGGCGTACGTACGTCGGTGCGCTGCCCGGTCGTATCGTCCGCGCCATCAAGGAGGCCGGGTCCATGAACCCGGTGGTCCTGCTGGACGAGATCGACAAGGTGGGGTCCGACTACCGGGGCGACCCGGCGGCGGCTCTGCTCGAAGTGCTCGACCCCGCGCAGAACCACACCTTCCGCGACCACTACCTGGAGGTCGAACTCGACCTGAGCGATGTGGTGTTCCTGGCGACGGCCAACGTGCTCGAAGCCATCCCGGAGGCGCTGCTCGACCGTATGGAACTGGTGCGGTTGGACGGTTACACCGAGGACGAGAAGGTCGTCATCGCCCGTGACCACCTGCTCCCGCGTCAGCTGGAGCGGGCGGGGCTCAAGGACGACGAGGTCGTCATCGACGAGAGCGCGCTGCGCAAGCTCGCCGGCGAGTACACCCGTGAGGCGGGCGTCCGCACCCTGGAGCGGTCGATCGCCCGGCTGCTGCGCAAGATCGCGGCCCAGCACGAACTGGGCCAGCGGGAGCTGCCGTTCACGGTGACCGACGCCGACCTGCGCGCGCTGATCGGACGGCCGCACCACGTGCCCGAGTCCGCCCAGGACCCGGCCGAGCGCCGTACGGCCGTACCCGGTGTCGCCACCGGCCTCGCGGTCACCGGCGCTGGCGGTGACGTCCTCTACGTCGAGGCGTCGCTGGCCGACCCGGAGACGGGCGCGGCGGGTCTGACCCTGACCGGTCAGCTCGGTGACGTGATGAAGGAGAGCGCGCAGATCGCCCTGTCCTTCCTCCGCTCGCACGGCGCCGAACTGGAGCTGCCCGTGGGCGACTTGAAGGACCGGGGTGTGCACATCCACTTCCCGGCGGGTTCGGTGCCGAAGGACGGCCCGAGCGCGGGTGTCACGATGACGACGGCCCTGGCGTCGCTGCTCAGCGGCCGCCTGGTCCGCACGGACGTGGCGATGACGGGTGAGGTCTCCCTGACCGGTCGGGTCCTCCCGATCGGCGGCGTGAAGCAGAAGCTGCTCGCCGCGCACCAGGCCGGGGTCACCACCGTCATCATCCCGAAGCGCAACGAGCCCGACCTGGACGACGTCCCGGCCGAGGTCCTGGACAAGCTCGACGTCCACGCGGTGACGGACGTCCGCCAGGTCCTGGAGCTGGCACTGGCGCCGGCCACGAACGGCGCGACGTCGGAGGTTCCGGTGGCGGCGTGACGGACGCCCACCGGCAGGTGAAGGCCCGGGTCCCCTTTCGCGAGGGGCCCGGGCCTTCGCCGTAGTACGGATGGCTCGTCAGCCGTTGGCGAGGGCGGCCACCCGGTCCAGCGCCCCGTTGAACTTGTCGTGGTCCCCGACCGTCGTCCCGGACGACGTGTACTGCCACATCGTGTAGAACGACCACCCGCCCGGCAGCGTCCCCGGGTCCGAGGCGTACCGCGCGACCCACAGCGGGTCGGCGGACACGAAGGCGCCGGAGTTGCCCGTGCAGTCGGACCACCAGCTCGTCGCCGTGTAGACCACCGCGTCACGGCCGGTGCGGGACTTGTACGTGGACAGGAAGTCGGCGATCCAACTGACCATCGCCGCGGCCGACTTGCCGTAGCAGGACGCGCCGTACGGGTTCCACTCGATGTCGAGGACACCGGGGAGGGTACGGCCGTCCTTGGACCAGCCGCCGCCGTGGTCGACGAAGTAGTTGGCCTGGGTGGCGCCGCTCGTCGTGTCCGGGGTAGCGAAGTGGTACGCGCCGCGGATCATGCCGACGTCGTAGGCGCCGTTGTACTGCTGGGCGAAGTACGGGTTCGTGTAGTACGTCCCCTCGGTCGCCTTCGTGTAGGCCCATTTGACCCCGCTGCTCCACAGGGTCGACCAGGCGACGTTGCCCTGGTAGCCGCTGACGTCGACGCCTTCAGTCTGGGTGGCGTCACCGCCGGTGGGTGTGCCGTCCTGGCCGTCGTGCGCCAGGACGCCGATGCCCAGGTAGGCCGAGCCGCGGGCCGGGACCGTGGCGGCGCCGGCCGGGTGGGTGAGGCCCGCCAGCAGGAGTCCGGAGAGGGCGAGGGCGAGGGAGAGGTGCCGCAGGCGTGGTGTTCGGGGTCTGTGCACAGGCATGGGCGCGGGCATGGCGTGCCTCCGAGGGCGCGGTGGAGCGCGGTGGGGGAGTGGGGGAAGGTGAGTTGATGTTGGCGTGGCCATGCCAGTCATTGCCTGGCAAGGAAGCTACGCACCGAGAAGACCGCGTGGGAAGGGGGTCCGGACGACGCCGTTGGTCTAGCCCTGCGAAATACTGGCGGAGCTGCGGCGATGACGGTGTTTGGCGGAAACTTTCACGATCGGGAAAGCGGACCAATGGGTGCTGACGTGCACAAGGGTGAGGGCAGGGACGGCGGCCGGCCTTCCGGGGACGGTGACGAGCTCGTCCCGGATCACGAATACCTCTCTCTGGAACGCGAGTTGACGTTCCTCCTGCGCCGGGCCCGGGCCAATCAGGGCGAGATGGCCCGCGAGGTCCACCCCGACCTGGAGTCCGCCGCGTACGGCCTGCTGGTCCGGCTGGAGGAGTACGGCCGGCAGCGCGCCACGGAACTGGCCGCCTACATCGGCGTCGGCAAGGCCACGATGTCCCGCCAGCTGCGCGCCCTGGAGGACCTGGGCCTGATCGCCCGCGAGCCCGACCCGGCGGACGGCCGCGCCTGGCTGGTCGACCTCACCGACGAGGGCCGCCGCCGGGTCACCCACGTCCGCGAGGCCCGGCGGGCCCGCTACGTCAGCCAGCTCTCCCACTGGGACCGCCGCGAGGTCGCCGAACTGGCCCGGCTGCTCCACCAGTTGAACGGCGTCATGGAGAGGTGACGCCGGACGGAGAGGTGACACCGAACGGAGAGATGACACCGGACGGAGAGGCGACACCGGACGGAGAAGCGCTCCCGCCGTAGCGCCGCCGGTCACAGCTCGACGTGCACGACCGTCGCGTCGTCGTGCGTCTTGCTCCGGCGCAGATGCGTCCGCTCTTCCGCGTCGGCCCGCTCCAGTGCCCGGACCTGGGACACCAGCTCCGGTGCCCCTTCCTTCCGTACGAGAGTGAAGCAGTCGGCCCAGTCGCCCTGGCCGAACTTCTCCACCCATCGCGTCGCCCCGTCCGTCAGGGCGACGAGGGTGCGGACGTCGGCGCGGGGGAGTGACCCCGTCACCGCCCGGGCCGCGACCGAGGGATCGGCGGCGGCCGTGAAGAAGCCGCCCTCCTTGTTACGGAGCGTGGTGTCGATCACGGCGTCCGTCGCGAGAGCGGAGCGGGGGAGGCGGGAGAGGCGGTCGTCCAGGACGACGGTCACCGCGCCGGACGGGGATTCGGCCAGCAGGGCCGAGTCCGAGAGGACCAGGTATTCGACCTCCTGGGGGGACCAGCGGGCCAGCACCACGGTTGCCTGTGGGGTGCGTGGGTGAGAAAGGTCACAGGTGGTGGCGTGGGCCTCAGCTGTTCGGAGGATCGCCCGGGAGAGAATCTCCGCCAGGGTCAGATCCCGGTAGGAAACGGTCAGTTCGGTCAGTGCGCCGCCCAGGCGGGCGGTGTACCAGGGGACCGAATGCAGACAGCCCGTCTCTCCTCTCGGCGGTGTCACACCGTCCAGGACGATCAGCGAACCGCCCTGTCCCGAGGCCGGAAGGCCGACGCTCGCGAAGTCCTCGTTGGGGCGGTCCGGGTCGCCGGGTTCCGACACAAGTTCCGTACGCATACGGCCAGTCTGCACGACCTCTTCACAGGCTCCGCGAAACGTTGGCACGCATGGTCGAATGGACGCAGTCGTGCAGGTCAGGCGCCTGGTTTGGGCTGGAATGGATCACTCCGGGAATGCGTGGCGGCGAATCCTGCCAAAGCCCGCCGCTCACGTCCAACCGGCGCGCGCCGCGAGGACTTTGGAGCGCCCGCCGGAACTTGCCCGCCAACTCCCCTCCGGGGTTCACTCCTTCGGGTGGCGGGCCGGACGATGCGCGACCACTGCCTACCGGCACTGGGAGGGTCGCCGTACCGGGATGACGGAGCGTCACCCGGGCCCATGGGTATCACGAGTCAGGAATGCGAGCACCGGTGCAGAAAAAGCGGCCGCGGCGCACAGGCAAGCAGACGGCCCCTCAGGGGGGCGCCACCCGTGCCGCCGTGCCCGACCCCGCGGGCAGGGGACGCCGTACCCACGTCCGCAACCGGCTGATCATCGCGGTGGCCGTCGTGGCCGCCGCCATCGCCGCGGCCGGTGTTCCCTCCCTCGTCACCGCCTCGGGCCAACTGAGCGACTCCCAGGACCTGGTGACCCTCGCCGGGCAGACGCAGGACGCGCTGTCGCTGGCCCACTCGCTCGCCGACGAGCGGGACGCGGTCACCCCCTACATCGCCGCCGGGCGCCCCAAATCCCAGTCCCCCGACGAGGCCCGTAGCGCCCGTGTCGACCGCCAGGTCGAGGAACTCCGCGCCGACACCGACATCTCCGCCGCGCTCCGCTCGGACCTCGACGACGTCGCCGCCGTACGACGGGCCGCGCTCACCGGGAAGAGCAGCGCGCTGGAGGCGCACGTCGCGTACTCCGGTGCCATCACCGAACTGCACCGGCTCGCCGAGCAGTTGGCGGAGAAGATGCCGCCGCGGGCCGGTTCCGGCGCCTACGCGCTCGCCGAACTCGACGCAGCCGTCCAACAGGCCGCCGCCGCACGGGGATTGCTCCTCGCCGCCCTGAACGTGCCGACGACCACCCAGACGGTCATCAGCTCCATCACGGGCCTCCCGGTCACGGAGACCACCTCCACGAAGGCCCAGACGAAGGAGCGCGACGCCCTCAGCGCCGCCGCCCAGCAGGCCCGGCTGCGCTCCGACGCCGCCCTCGCCGACTTCCGCGACAGCGCCACGAAGGACGCCGTCGCGGGCTACGACTCCACGGTCACCGGGCCCGAGGTCAACTCCGCCGAGAAGTACCTCACCTCCCTCACCACCCAACCCACGCTGTCCGACGACCAGCTGGACACCAGCACGAAGAAGCTCGACGCGGCGCTCTCCGCCCGCGTCGACCTGATGCGCGGCGAGGAGTCCGCGCTCTACGTGGACCGCGCCAAGGACCTCGCCCGGCTCCGCGACGACGACGTCACTGCGCTGGAACTCCGCGTCGCGATCCTCGGCGCCCTCATGCTGCTCGCCGTGGGCATCGCCACCGCCATGGCCCGCACCCTCACCCGCCCGCTCTCCGTCCTGCGCCGGGGCTCGACGCGCCTGGCCGAGGCGGAGGACCCGGCGGCCGAGGAGCCCATCAAGTTCACCGGCCGCAACGACGAGTTCGCCCAGGTCGTCCGCTCGGTCAACTCCCTGCACGCGCACGCCGCCGCCCTCCACGAGCGCATCGCCACCCTGGAGGCCGACCGCAAGCACCTCGTCGGCCAGCGCCAGAAGATGGCCGACGCCCGCGAGGAACTCCGCGCCGAAGTCACCGACTCCGCCACCCAGTTGGAGCGCCTTCGCACGAGCATCGGCGGCACCTTCGTCAACCTCGCGCTGCGCACCCTGGGTCTCGTCGAGCGCCAACTCTCCGTCATCGAGGGCCTGGAGGAGCGCGAGCAGGACCCCGACCGCCTCGCCACCCTCTTCAAGCTCGACCACTTCGCCACGGTCATGCGCCGTCACAGCGAGAACCTCCTCGTCCTCGCCGGCACCGAACACGTCCAACAGCACGCCGGACCCGTCCCGTTGGTCGACGTGGTCCGCGCGGCGGTCAGCGAGATCGAACGCTACGAACGCGTCCGCATCTCGGCACTCCCCCCGCACGCGCACGTGGCAGGCTTCGCGGCCGACGACCTCAGCCACCTCCTGGCCGAACTGATGGAGAACGCGAGCTCGTTCTCCCCGCCGGACGCCCCCGTCGAGATCTCCGGCTGGCTCCTGGAGAACGGCGAGGTCATGCTCTCCGTCCAGGACGAGGGCATCGGCATGACCGTCAGCCGCATGGCCGCCCTCAACACCCGCCTCACCGAGTTCGACCCGGAGTCCCCCTACGACCAGGAGGGCGAGGAGGGCCTCGGCCTCGGCCTGTACGTCGTGGCCCGCCTGGCCCACCGCCACGGCGTCCGAGTCCAGCTCCGCGACCAGAAACAGGGCGGCATCGCCGCGGTGGTGGTCCTCCCCGACCCGATGCTCGCGGCAGCCCCCACATCAGCGGTCCCCTCCGCCACCCCGCTGACCGGCGACACCCACTCCTACTCCCTCCCCGGCGCCTCCGCGGAGGCCAACTCCAACGTCCTGCACGGCCGTTCGGACCACACGGACCCCCTGGTGGCCCTCGCGGAGCAGGCGGTACGGGAGACGCCGGCGGAGCCCCTGGCGGAAACGCCGGCGGAGGCCCCGGTGAGAAATCCGGTGGAGATCCCGCCGGAGTCTCCTGCCGAGATGACGATGGAACTCCTGCTGCCGCTGGTGGCGGAGGACCGAGGGGCCACGGAAACCCCGCGAGCGGCAGCCGGACGGGGAGCAGACGCACGGCCAGCCGCGCACGAAGGGTCAGCCGCGCACGACGGGACAGCCGCCCACGCACGGCCAGCTGCGCACGAACGGCCGGCCGCCGACGGCGAGTTCGCCCCACAGGGGCCACCCGCACCCGACAACGATGGCGTCACGGGCGGTGCGGGTGGGAACAGATTCACGGCTGATGGCGAAGCCGAAGCCGTAGAACACGAGCGAGCCCAGGACGAGGACCCCGTCACGGACAAGGGCCTCCCCAAGCGCACCCCCAAGATCACCCAACCCGCCCAGGCCCCGCGCCAGCGGACCGGCACGGTAGACCCCGAAGCCCTGCGCCGCAGACTCGGTGGCTTCCGCGCGGGAGCCTCCGCCGGCTACCGCGACGTAGAAGCGGAGATCGCCGAGAAGACCGGCCAGAACCCGGTCCCGGCCCCGCGCAGCGCAACCGCACGTTCCGAAGAACCCACGGGGGGCACCGTCGAGGAGGCAAGCAGTTGACCGCGCCCAGTACCTTCGGACTGAGCAGTGAAGCCCGCAACCTGCACTGGCTGCTGAGCAACCTCGTCGAGGAGGTGCCCGGCATCCAGTCGGTTGCGGTCGTCTCCTCCGACGGCCTGCTGCTCCTCTCCTCCGATCCGGGGAGGAACGCCGAGGCCAAGGAAGCTCTCGAAGCCAAGCGCACCGGACCGCGAGGCTCCGCCGCGGACCTGGCCACCATCGTCTCCGGCATCGGCAGCCTCACCATCGGCGCCGCGAAACTGCTGGACTCCGGCCCGGTGAAGCACACCATGGTCGCGATGGAGGAGGGCAGCCTCTTCGTGATGTCGATCAGCGACGGTTCGCTGCTCGGTGTGCACGGCTCCGCGGACTGCGACATGAGCGTCGTGGCGTACCACATGGCGCTCTTCGTCGGCCGCGCCGGCCACGTCCTGACGCCCGAACTCCGCAGCGAGCTACGGAAATCGCTCGAAGACGCGACCTCGGGGAGTACGCGATGAGCCGTACCCCCAACAGGCTCCCGGTGCGCGGCGGCGACCGCAAACCCGCCCGGGTACGCCCCTACTCGCTCACCGGCGGCCGTACCCGGTTCGGCCATGTCCTCCTCGTGGAGACCTTCGTCGCGGCGCTCGAAGCCCCGGAGGAGCGCAAGGAGTTGACGAACGGTTCCCTCAACACCCGGGTCATGCCGGAGATGCGGGCCATCGTCGAAATCTGCCGCCGTATGCGCACGGTGGCCGAGATCGCCGCGCTGCTGAAGATGCCGCTCGGTGTGGTCCGCGTGCTCCTGAGCGATCTCGCGGACCAGGGAAAGATCCGTGTGTACGGAACCGGAACCGCTCACGGTACGGGCCGTCCTGACCGCGCTCTGCTGGAAAAGGTGCTGAGTGGACTCCGTCGTCTCTGACGCCGCCGCCTACGGCGTCGCCCCGCTCCTCAACGACGAGAAGCAACTCCTCAACGACGAGGAGCAGTTGCGGCCCTGGCAGCAGGACCGCACGCGCGCGCCCGTCGCCACGAAGATCGTGGTGGCCGGCGGCTTCGGCGTCGGCAAGACCACCATGGTCGGCGCCGTCTCCGAGATCCAGCCCCTCCAGACGGAGGCGCTGATGACCGAGGCCAGCGAGGAGACCGACGACCTCACGGCCACCCCCGGCAAGATGACCACCACGGTCGCCATGGACTACGGCCGTCTCACGCTCGACGACGACCTGGTGCTCTACCTGTTCGGTACGCCGGGACAGCAGCGGTTCTGGTTCATGTGGGACGACCTGGTGCGCGGCGCGATAGGCGCCGTCGTGCTGGCCGACACCCGCCGCCTGAAGGACTGTTTCCCCGCGCTGGACTACTTCGAGAGCTGCGGGCTGCCGTACATCGTCGCGGTCAACCACTTCGTCGGCAGCGAGCGGTTCGAACCGGAGGACGTACGGGAGGCGTTGACGATCCCCGCGCACGTACCTGTCATGATCATGGATGCGCGGCGGCGGATTTCGGCCATCGAGACCCTGCTCGCGCTCGTCGGCCACGCGCTGGACGTCACCCCCGAGTAGTCCCCGAGCAGTCGCGACCAAGGAGCCACCACCCGTCATGCGGAAGATACTCGTCGTCGGAGCCGGCCAGTCCGGGCTCCAACTCGCCCTCGGACTCCAGTCGCACGGGTACGAGGTCACCCTGATGTCCAACCGGACGGCGGACGAGATCCGCTCCGGGCGGGTCATGTCGACGCAGTGCATGTTCACCACGGCACTGCGGCACGAGCGCGATCTCCAGCTGAACTTCTGGGAGTCCCAGGCCCCGAAGATCGAAGGACTCGGCGTCTCGGTCGCCGCCCCCGGCTCGCACGACCCGGGGCCGACACAGCGCGCGATCGACTGGGTGGGCAAGCTCGACGGGTACGCGCAGTCGGTCGACCAGCGGGTCAAGATGGCCGGCTGGATGGAGACGTTCGCCCAGCGCGGCGGCCAACTGGTCATCCACGGCGCGGCAGTCGGCGACCTCGACTACTTCTCCCGTACGTACGACCTCGTGCTGGTGTCGGCGGGCAAGGGCGAGCTGGTCTCGATGTTCGCCCGCGACCCGGAGCGTTCCCCGTACACGGAGCCGCAGCGGGCCCTCGCGGTGTCGTACGTCCACGGTCTCGGCCCGCGCCCGGAGCACCCGGAGTTCGACGCGGTCCGCTGCAACCTGGTGCCCGGCGTCGGCGAGTTGTTCGTGATGCCGACGCTCACCACGTCCGGGCGTGCGGACATCCTGTTCTGGGAGGGCATACCCGGCGGGCCGTTGGACGTCTTCAACGGCATCAAGGACCCGGCTCGGCACCTCTCCCTGACCCTGGAACTCATGGAGAAGTTCACGCCGTGGGAGTACGAGCGGGCGCGGGGTGTCGAACTCACGGATGCGGGTGGCACGTTGGCCGGGCGTTACGCCCCCACCGTCCGTAACCCCGTGGGCCAACTGCCCGGCGGTGGGCTGGTGCTGGGTGTCGCGGATGTCGTCGTCGCGAACGACCCGATCACCGGGCAGGGGTCCAACTCCGCGTCCAAGTGCGCGGCTTCGTATCTCGCGTCGATTCTTGAGCACGGGGAGAAGGAGTTCGACGGGGACTGGATGCGGGGGACGTTCGAGCGGTACTGGTCGACTGCGCGGCACGTGACGAAGTGGACCAACGCGATGTTGGCTCCGCCGCCGGAGCATATTCTCAACCTGATTGGTGCGGCTGGGCAGTTGCAGCCGGTGGCGGATCGGTTCGCCAACGCGTTTGATGATCCGGCTGATTTTGAGAACTTCTTCTATGAGCCGGAGAAGACAGCGGCTTACTTGGCTTCAGTGGCCTAATCGCCGTTGGGGTTGCGGGGAGTTGGCGGCTGCGGGTCTGTTGTGGCTGGTCGCGCCCACGCGGCGGAGCCGCACAATGTCTCAGCCCCGCGCCCCTTTAGGTAGGGAATCTGGACGTACTGCTCCAAGGATCGGGTAGGACGCCACAGGGGAAACCTGGACCTTCTCGCCTGTGCGGGGGGCCTGCACCACCTGGCCCGCGCCCAGGTACAACGCCACGTGTGTCGCTTCGGGGAAGTAGATGACCAGGTCGCCGGGGCGGAGTTCGTTCAGCGGGATTCTTGGCAGGTCGGCCCACTGTTCTTGGCTCGTTCTCGGGATCGGGGTGCCCGCGTGGCCCCACGCCTCGGACGTCAGGCCTGAGCAGTCGTAGGTCTTCGGGCCCTCCGCGCCCCACTCGTAGGGCTTGCCGATCTGCTGTACGGCGTAGCGGAGCGCGCGGTCGCCCTCTCGGGAGGGTTCGCGCTGGTCGTCTCCCAGGGCGCCCGAAGTGACGAGTTTCTGCTGGGCCTTGTCGACGCCGGTCTTCTCGAAGGCTGCCAGGGCGGTGAGTTGGTCGGGGGTGAGGGAGGAGAGGAGCTTCTCGACGTCGGCCAGGCGGTTGCGTACGTCGTCGCGGTCCTTCTTCTGGCGGGCGGCCAGGGTGAGTTGGGTGTCCAGGGCCTTGCGGGCCTCGCGGGCCAGGCCGTCGCTCTTCTTCTCGCTGCCGACCAGCCGGCCCACCGTCTCGGCGCGCTCCCGCGCCAACTGGCCGATGACATGGCCCTCGTCGAGCGCGTGCTGGGGATCGCGGGCGAGGAGCAGTCGTACGTACGGGGAGATGGCGGTGCTGTTCTGGTACTGCTCGCGGGCCAGTCGGCCTGCGGCGCCGCGGCTGTCGTGGAGGGTGAGGCGGGCGCGGGACAGTTCGGAGTCGAGGCGGTCGACCTCGGCGCGCTGCTTCTTCAGCTTCTCCTCGGTGGCGTTGTACGTCTCCGTGGCCTGTTCGGCGTCGCGGTAGAGGGTCTGAAGGTCCGTCAGCAGTTCGGCTACCGGGCGCTGTCCGGGCGCCTGCGGTTCGGGTACGGCCGCGGCGGGCAGCGGTGCGAGGACCGCGCCGGCCGCCACCGTTGCCGTACAGACCAGACGCAGAAGCCTTCCTGACACGTCATCACCTCCGGTGCGCGGCGGGCCTTCCGCCCCGCACCGTGAGCATCAGCCGGGGGCGGCGGGTCCGCGCGCCGGGTGTGCGCGGTTCGGCGTAACCCCGTCACCCGTGGGTGTCGTCCGGCTTGCCGCCCGGCGTGGCGTCTGGTGCGGCGTCGGGCTTGGGGTCCGGTTTGGACCAGGGCCAGCGCAGAGCGCTGCCGCGCTTCCCCGCCCCCTTTTCACCTCCGGCGGAGTACTCGTACTTCCAGCCCTTCGGCAGGCCGAGCCGTTTGCTGTGGGCGCGGGGGACGCGGCGGTACACGAGGACCGTGGGCGGGCCGCCGGCGTCGTCGGGGACCGGGATGCGGTAGGTCTTCGGCGGGGTGCCGGTCGGGCCGAGCAGCACGGGCAGGGAACGCCCGTCCATCGGGCCGCCCTCGAACGGGGTCTCTTCGCTCTTCACGGGACCAGTCTCAGCCATCCGCCGCGAGGCCCTGGACCAGCGCGGCCGTCTGCGGATCCCGCTGCGCCGTCACCGACAGCACCGCCGCGAACTGCTCGACCAGCCAGTCCCGCAACTCGTCCAGGGGCGGCTGCTTGTCCTCGTCGAGCCAGATGAGAGACGCCGCTTCTACGGCCGTGATCCACATCCGTACGGTCATGCGGAGGCGGGGTCCGGGGTCGGTGACCCCGAGGTGGCTGAGGATGTGCAGGGCCGCGGCCCTGCGGACGCCGTCCACGATGGCCGTAGTGCGAGATGTCTCTACGACACTTCCGCCCTGGAGCAGTGCGCTGAAACCGGCGTCGTGCTGGTCGACGAAGCCGAGGTAACGGTCCAGGGCGCGGGCGAGGCGGGGGAGGAGCGGGCCCTCGCGGGGTTCGTCGAAGCACTGCTGGAGTTCGTCGGCGGCGGAGCGCAGGGCGGCTTCGTAGAGCTGTTGCTTGCCGCCCGGGAAGTACCGGTACACCAGCGGGCGCGAGACCCCGGCCGCCTCCGCCACGTCGTCCAGGGAGATCTCTTCGGGCGCGCGGTGCGCGAAGAGGGTGAGGGCGGCTTCGAGGAGCTGGCTGCGCCGCTCCTCGACGTTG
>NZ_JBXVPZ010000105.1:0-24614 GCF_057961495.1 Streptomyces sp. P5F9
GCCTGCGGGATCGGGGAGTTGAGGGGCGCGGCCTCGGACGTCTCGGCGGGGGCATTGTGGGACACCAGCGGTTTCTCCTTGAGGAAGAAGGCGATGAGCAGGCCGAGGGCGAGCACCGGCACCAGGTAGAGGAAGATCCGCGGCATGGCGTCGGCGTACGCCTGGATGTAGCCGTCGCGCAGGGCCGGGGGCAGCGTGTGGACGAGCTGCGGGGTGATGGACTCGGGGTCGGGGAGGCCGGCACCCGCGCGCGCGGGAATGCGGTCGCGCAGGGCGTCGGTGAGCCGGTCGGCGAACAGGGTGCCGAAGATGGCGGCGCCGACGCTGCCGCCGATCTGCCGGAAGTAGTTGTTGGCGCTGGTGGCGGTGCCGAGGTCGGCGGGGCGTACGGAGTTCTGCACGGCGAGGACGAGGACGGGCATCACCATGCCGATGCCGGCGCCGAGGACGGCCATCCAGACGCTGTACTGGAGCCGGGAGGTGTCGACTTCGAGCCGGGACAGCAGCCACATCCCGAGGGTGGCCAGCGCGCTGCCGAGGAGGGGGTAGATCTTGTAGCGGCCGGTGTGGCTGATGAGCTGCCCCGAGACGATGGACGCGCCGACGATGCCGCCCATCATGGGCAGCATCAGCAGCCCGGACTCGGTGGCGCTGGCCCCGTCGACCATCTGCAGGAAGGTCGGCAGATAGCTGGCGGCCCCGAACAGCGCGACCCCGATCACCAGGCCCACGAGGGCGGTGACGTTGAAGACGGCGTCCCTGAACAGCCGTAGCGGGATGAGGGGTTCGGGCGCGAAGCGCTCGGCGACGAGGAAGAGGACCGCGGCGGCCACGGCTCCCGCGCCGAGCCCGAGGATGACGTGCGAGCCCCAGGCGTACTCGGTCCCGCCCCAACTGGTCAGCAGGACCAGGCACGTCGATGCGGCGGCGAGCAGCAGCGCGCCGAGGATGTCGAGGCGCGCCTTGGCGGTGGGCTTCGGCAGTTTCAGTACGACGGTCACGACGGCGAAAGTCACCACGCCGAAGGGCACGTTGATGTAGAAGCACCACCTCCAGGAGAGGTGGTCGGTGAAGTAGCCGCCGAGCAACGGGCCTGCCACGGAGGCGAGTCCGAAGGTGGCGCCGATCAGGCCCATGAAGCGGCCGCGTTCCCGGGGCGGCACGATGTCCGCGATGATCGCCTGCACGCCGATCATGAGCCCGCCCGCGCCGACGCCCTGCACCGCGCGGAACGCGATGAGCTGGTCCATGGACTGGGCGCGGCCCGAGAGCGCGGAGCCGATGACGAAGACGCCGATCGCGAACTGGAACACGCTCTTGCGGCCGAGGAGGTCGCCGAGTTTGCCGTAGACCGGGAGGCCGACCGTGGAGGTGAGGAGGTAGGCGGTGATCGCCCAGGACATCTTGTCCAGGCCGTGCAGTTCGCCGACGATCTTCGGGAGCGCGGTGGCGACGATCATCTGGTCGAGGGCCGCCAACAGCAGCGCGAGCATCAGGCCGAGGAACACCAACCGCACGCGGCGCGGGCTCAGTTCGGCCTTCTCGACGGGTGCGGGGACCGGCGTCTTCGGGGGTGCCGGGGCCTGTTCGTCCTGCACCAGAGTCGTCCCGCCCACGTACCGCTCCCCTCGTCGCGCCTGCCGCACAATTCCCGCTTTAGGCGACAACTGCGAGCAAGCGCGACGAGTTACGGCGTACGCCCGGCTCGAACGGAGATCCACTCGAACCGGTGAGGGACGCGGTCAGGGCGCCAACGCGCCCTGGAGTCTTGGCCCTTGAGGCCTACTTCTCGACCTCGGCGGCGAGCCTGTCGAGCACCAGGTCGTAGATCCGGCCGAGGCCCTTGGGGGCGAAGGTCCGCTCGAAGAAGCCGCCGATGCCGCCGGCACCGTTCCACGTGCTGGTCACGACGACGCGGGACTTGCCCTCGCCGGCCGGGGTGACCCGCCAGGTGGTGACCATGGTGGAGTTGCGGTCCTTCTCGACCAGTTCGCCGTCGGTCGGCTCGGTGACCTCCAGGAGGCAGTCGCGGACGCGCTTGCTGGTGGCCTGGAGCTTCCAGTGGACGAGGGTGCCCTCGCCGTCGCCGCCCTCGCGCACCTCGTACTCGCTGAACTGCTCGGGCAGCACCTTCGCGCGCGTGCCGCTGTAGTCGGCGAGGGCGTCGAAGACAGCCTCCGCGTCGGCTGCGACGACCCGCTCGGTAGTCGCCTCGACCTGCGCCATCGGTTTCCTCCAGGACATGAGTCAGGACATCGGTTCTCGGGGTCGGGGCAAGCCAACCACCCCCGCCCACGGCCACCCAAATCGGGGTACCTCAAGGCGTCGGAAGCGATCGGGAATGACACTTGCACAGTAATTCGAACAAGTGTTTCACTCGGAGGGCAGGCCTACTTAGGAGGCGTCATGCGCTGGGAGAACCTCACCGTCGAGTCCGGCGGCCACAGCCGGGCGGCCGACGCCGCGCTGTTCGGCGCGGACGCCGTGGTCAGCCGTACCTTCGACACACCCGAGTTCCGCGGGATCACCTTCCACGAGGTGCGGGCCCGCTCGATCATCAACCGGGTGCCGGGGGCCTCCCGGATGCCCTTCGAGTGGACGGTCAACCCGTACCGGGGCTGCTCACACGCGTGTGTGTACTGCTTCGCCCGCAAGTCGCACAGCTACCTGGACCTCGACACCGGCCTCGGCTTCGACTCGCAGATCGTGGTCAAGGTGAACGCGCCGGACCTGCTGCGCCGCCAGCTCGGCTCACGCCGCTGGCTGGGCGAGCACATAGCGATGGGCACGAACGTCGACTGCTACCAGCGCGCGGAAGGCCGCTACCGGCTGATGCCGGGCATCCTCGGCGCCCTGCGCGACCACGCGAACCCCTTCTCGATCCTGACGAAGGGCACGCTGATCCTGCGCGACCTGGACCTCCTGGTGCAGGCCTCCGAGGTCACCGACGTGGGCATCTCGGTCTCCGTCGGCTTCACCGACCCGGCGCTGTGGCGCACGGTGGAGCCTGGCACGCCCTCCCCGGAGCGGCGCCTGGACGCCGTACGGACACTGACCGAGCACGGCATCGACGTCGGGGTCCTGATGGCCCCGGTGATCCCCTTCCTGAGCGACCACCCGGCCCAACTGCGCGCCACCGTAAGGGCGATAGCGGCCTCCGGGGCCAGCTCGGTGACTCCCCTGGTGCTGCATCTGCGGCCCGGCGCCCGCGAGTGGTTCATGGCCTGGCTCGGGCACCATCACCCGCATCTGGTGCGCCGTTACGAGCGGCTGTACGCGGAGGGCACGTACGCCCCGAAGTGGTACCAGCGCCGGATCACCCGTCAGGTCCACGACCTGGCACAGGAGTACGGCATCGGTCCCGCGCGCGCGGGGATGCCGCGCCGCATCCCCGAGCCGCCGGACCCGGCGGACGAGCCGGTGTCCGAGCCGACGCAGCTCTCGCTGATCTGAGGGCGTTCGAGCGCATCCGGCGGCCCAATAGGGTCAAGTATCGGCTGAACAGGTTCTTCCGCCCCGAGATTTCGGGACTATGCGGCGAGGACGGACCGCGAAACCCGCTGTCCGCCGCCTCTCCGTCCTGGGAGGACGTATGAGAAAACGCGCAGCCGTACTGTGCGGTGCCGCCGTCGTCGTGGCCGGGACGGTCACCGCTCTCCCCGCCGACGCGAGCACCGCGCAGCCCACGACCACTGTCCAGATGGCGAAGCTCAGTTGGAAGAGTTGTGCCACCACGGACTATCCGACGCTCCAGTGCTCAAGCGTCAAGGTGCCCCTGGACCACGCGAACCCGCACGGCAGGCAGATCTCGCTCGCCCTGTCCCGCGTCCCGCACACCGCGAAGACGTACCAGGGACCGCTGCTGGTCAACCCCGGCGGCCCCGGCGGCAGCGGGCTGACCCTCGCGGGATTCGTCGCGTCCTCGCTGCCCAAGGCGGTGGCGTCCCAGTACGACGTCATCGGCTTCGACCCGCGCGGCGTCGGCAAGAGCACCCCCGCCCTCGACTGCAAGCCCGGCTACTTCAACCCGGTCCGCCCCGACTCGGTACCGAGCACCCCCGCACTGGAAAAGGCCAACCTCACGCGCGTGAAGGCGTTCGCGGCCGCCTGCGGCAAGAAGTACGCGAGCGTGCTGCCGTACATCGACACGATCAGTGCCGTACGGGACATGGACTCGATCCGGGCCGCGCTCGGCGCGAAGAAGATCAACTACTTCGGTTACTCGTACGGCACCTACCTGGGCGCCGTGTACGCGAAGCTCTTCCCGGAGCGCGTGCGCCGCCTGGTCCTCGACTCCATCGTCGATCCCACGGGTGTCTGGTACGACGACAACCTCGGGCAGGACTACGCCTTCAACGACCGCCAGCAGGCGCTGATGGCGTGGATCGCGAAGTACGACTCCACGTACAAGCTCGGCACCGACCCGGCCGAGATCGAGGCCAAGTGGTACGCGATGCGGAAGGCGCTGGCCAAGAAGCCGGCCGGCGGGAAGGTGGGGGCCTCCGAACTGGAGGACACCTTCATCCCCGGCGGGTACTACAACGGCTACTGGCCCTATCTCGCCGAGGCGTTCGCGGCGTACGTGAACGACAAGAACGCCGATCCGCTGGTCGAGACGTACGAGAACTTCGCCGCGATCGACGCCTCCGGGGACAACGGGTACAGCGTCTACACGTCGGTGCAGTGCCGTGACGCGTCCTGGCCGCGCGACTGGAACCAGTGGCGCAAGGACAACTGGGCGGCCTACGACAAGGCGCCGTTCATGGTGTGGAACAACGCCTGGTACAACGCGCCGTGCGCGTTCTGGCCGACGCGGTCGAAGGAGCCGGTCAACATCGCCAACGGCAAGTTGCCGCCGGTGCTGCTGTTCCAGGCGACGAACGACGCGGCCACTCCGTACGAGGGCGGCGCGACGGTCCACCAGATGCTCGCCGGTTCGAGTTTCGTGGTCGAGCAGGGCGGCGGGAACCACGGCATCACCCTGAGCGGGAACGCCTGCCTGGACAAGTACCTGGCCACGTATCTGACCAACGGCAAGGTGCCGCGCAGTGGCGGCGAGGTCGACGCGGTGTGCCAGAAGACGCCGGACCCGCAGCCGTTGACCACCGCGAAGGCGGCGACGAGCACGGCACATGGCTCGACGCTGCACGGCTTGTTGGGCTTCCGCGGCTGAGCCCCGTCTGAACGTCCCTCGGGGGCGGGAATCCTCACTGTCAGACCCACGGTCCACCATGGACGCATGAGTGACCTGACGAGGATTCCCGCCCCCGACGGCGTCGCCCCCGCGACGGCCTACACACACGTCGTGACGGGCACCGGCCGCTTCGTCGCGATCTCCGGCCAACTCGCCCTGGACGAGGACGGCAAGCTCGTCGGCGAGGGCGACGCGGCGGCACAGGCCCGCCAGGTCTTCGAGAACCTCCGCCGCTGCCTGGCCGCCGCCGGGGCCACGTTCGACGACGTGGTCAAACTGACCTTCTACGTCACGGACATGGCCCACATGTCGGCCATCCGCACGGCCCGCGCCGCGCACGTATCCGACGACCGGCTCCCCGCCGCCTCGGCCGTCCAGGTCGCCGCGCTGGTGCGACCGGAGTTCCTGATGGAGATCGAGGCGTTCGCGGTGATCGCCGAACAAGCCGAGCAGTTCGGAGGCAGGCACGGCTAATTCGGAGGCGGGGTCGGTCGGCACCTCCCTAGGGTGCCGCCATGGACGATGCCGATCTCCTCCAGATCCGCCCGATGACCCTCGCCGACTGCGACCGCGTCTCCGAAATCCGCGTCCTGGGCTGGCAGTTCGCGTACCGGGGCCTCATGCCGCAGCCCTTCCTTGACGCCCTCAGCGCGAAGGCCGACGCCGAACGCCGCCGGGCCCGCTTCGGGCAAGGGGACGGCAGCGTGCTGAACCTGGTCGCGACGCGGGGCGCCGAACTCGTCGGCTGGGCCGCGCTCGGCCCGTACCGCGACGGTGAACTCCGCACCGAAGAGGCCGAGTTGTACGCCATCTATCTCGACCCCCGGTACGTGAGCACCGGCGTCGGCCGGGCCCTCATGCAGGAGTCCCTACGGCAGTGCGCCGCCCTCGGTCACGACCGCGTCTACCTCTGGGTCGTCCGGGGCAACGCCCGCGCCCGCCGCTTCTACGAGCGGGCGGGCTTCCGGGCGGACGGCACGGAGGAGCCGTACGAGGTGGAGGGGGTTGCGGTGCCCGAGGTGCGGTACGTCAAGGAACTGAGGGGCTGAGCACCGCGCCGGGCCGACGGCTCACCGCTGCCGCGGAATCCGCCCCAGCGCATGCACCGCCGCCTCCGCCAGCGCCGGGTGGGCCAGCGCGTCGTTCAGTACCGGTCTGGCGCGCGGGTCGGCCAGTTCGCCGAGGCCCTCCACGCAGGCGAGGGCCACGCGGCGGTACGGGTCGTGCGGGCGCAGGCGTCGTTGGAGGGTGGTGATGAGAGCCGGGACCGACTCGGGGGCGTGGAGGTCGGTCAGGAGGCGGACGGGGTGCAGGGCGTAGGCGACGCGGAGTTCGTTGGTGGCGAGGGCGGCGGCCGCGCGGGCGGTGCGGGGGTCGTCGAGGCGGGCCAGGGCGTACGCGGCGGAGGCGCAGCGGGGTGGGTCGCGGTGGTTGAGGAACAGGACGAGGGACTCGAAGGCACGTCGGTCGCCGGCGACGCCGAGGCGGAACGCGGCCAACTCCCTTGCCCACAGCGGATGGCCGGGGGCGGTGAGGACCTCCGCCAGTTCGTCGAGGTCGCCGGTCGCCACGAGTCGCTCGTACGGCACCGCCCCTCCCGACTCCTGCCGTAAGCGCTCCGTGAGTGATCGCAACTCTTCGTCCATGAAACCGAGCCTATGGGCGCCACAGGAAGCCCGGGACCTACATCACAAACTCGGGGGCTGGCGCGCTCGTTACTCACCGGTTAAGCTCAGGCGAGCGAGTTACCCACTCGTATATCTCCTTACGGCGGCCTGGTGACGCAGCCGCCGTGAGTGCAGTCGGTTCGGTGCCTCGTGTACCGCGGTACGACCAGGCCTGGGACAGGGCCGGTCGGAACTCTCTCTTCTCGCCGGGCGTGTGCGCTCGTTGCCCGGCACCACCCGCACTCCTTCTCGCGCTCCGTGCGCCCCCCAGGCGTACGGAGCGCGCTCCCAGTCGTCACCCTCATTCCAGGAGTCCCGCGATGGCAGCTCCCCTGTCCGACGCTCCCCTGTCCCCGTTCAAGACCATTGCCGTCGTCGGTCTCGGCACGATGGGCACCGGTATCACCGAGGTCCTCGCCCGGGCCGGACGCGAGGTCGTCGGCATCGACGTCAGCGAGGCCGCGACCGCGCACGCCGTCGCCGCCCTGGAGACCGCGACCGCCCACGCCG
Source organism: Streptomyces sp. P5F9 (assembly GCF_057961495.1). Classification (NCBI taxonomy): domain Bacteria; kingdom Bacillati; phylum Actinomycetota; class Actinomycetes; order Kitasatosporales; family Streptomycetaceae; genus Streptomyces; species Streptomyces sp. P5F9. The sequence goes on from NZ_JBXVPZ010000105.1 coordinate 7,372, forward strand.
TGCGGCGCGGCCGGCTGACCGGGCAGGAGCGCACCGACGCCCTGGCCCGCGTCCGCACCGCCACCGATCTGAGCGCGGCGGCCGACGCCGATCTGGTCATCGAGGTGGCTCCGGAGTCGTACGAGATCAAGCACCAGATCTTCCGCGAGCTGGACGGGATCGTGCGTCCCGACACCATCCTCGCGACCGGCACGAACGCCCTCTCCGTGACCCGGCTGGCCGCCGACTCCGCGCGGCCGGAGCGGGTGCTGGGGCTGCACTTCTTCAACCCGGCGCCCGCGATGAAGCTGGTCGAGGTCGTCTCCTCGGTGCTGACCGCGCCCGCCGCCGTCGCCGCCGTCACCGAGCTGGCGATCGAGCTGGGCAAGGAGCCCGTCGCGGTCGGCGACCGGCCCGGGTTCGTCGCGGACGGGCTGCTGTTCGGCTACCTCAACCAGGCGGCCGCGATGTACGAGGCGAAGTACGCCTCCCGGGAGGACATCGACGCCGCGATGCGGCTCGGCTGCGGACTCCCCATGGGCCCCCTCGCGCTCCTCGACCTGATCGGCGTCGACACCGCGCGCACGGTCCTGGAGGCCATGTACGCCGAGTCCCACGACCGCCTGCACGCCCCCGCGCCAATCCTCAAGCAGCTCAGCGAGGCGGGCCTGACCGGCCGTAAGACGGGTCGCGGCTTCTACTCCTACGAGACTCCCGGCAGCGCGACCGTCGTGCGGGACGCGCTGACCCCGGTGGAGGGCGCGCGGCTCACCCCGGGTCGTACGGTCCGCTCGGTGGGGGTCGCCGGTTCCGGGACCATGGCGTCCGGTATCGCCGAGGTCTTCGCCAAGGCCGGGTACGAGGTCGTGCTCGCCGCGCGCAGCGAGGAGAAGGCGCAGGTCGCCAAGTCCCGTATCGGCACGTCGCTTTCGCGCTCCGTCGACAAGGGCCGCATGACCGCCGAGGCCGCCGCGCAGACCCTGGAGCGGATCACTCCGGCGGGCTCCTACGACTCCTTCGCGGACGTCGACCTGGCCGTCGAGGCGGTCGCCGAGGACCTGGAGATCAAGCAGCAGCTGTTCGCGACGCTGGACAAGATCTGCAAGCCGGGCGCGGTCCTGGCCACCACGACCTCGTCGCTCCCGGTCGTCGCGTGCGCCCGTGCCACCTCGCGTCCGCAGGACGTGATCGGCATGCACTTCTTCAACCCCGCACCGGCGATGAAGCTGGTCGAGGTCGTCCGTACAGTGTTGACGGATGATGACGTCCAATCAACAGTGCACGAGGTCTGCGTCAAGATCAAGAAGCATGCGGTCGACTGCGGTGACCGAGCCGGCTTCATCGTCAACGCACTGCTTTTCCCGTACCTCAACAACGCGATCAAGATGGTGCAGGAGCACTATGCGTCTCTCGACGACATCGACGCCGCGATGAAGCTGGGCGGCGGCTACCCGATGGGCCCCTTCGAGCTGCTGGACGTCGTGGGGCTGGACGTCTCCCTGGCGATCGAGAAGGTCCTGCACCGCGAGTTCCGCGACCCGGGCCTGGCTCCGGCGCCGCTCCTGGAGCACCTGGTGGCCGCGGGCTGCCTCGGCCGCAAGACGGGCCGCGGCTTCCGCGAATATGCCCGCCGCTGAGGGTTCCGGCGACGGGTTCGGTGCCGACGGGGACTGGGGCGGGCTGCTCGATCCCACCGGAGGACCCCTGCCCGCGGCGGGCGGGGGAAACCCCGGACGTGCGCGCCAAGCTGCGCACATGCAGTACGTTCGGGTCATGCCCCAGCCCGCCAAGCCCTCCCGTACACCAGCCACGCCCGACGCACCGGAGAGTGCCGCGGGCAGCCGCGCCGCCGCCCAGCGCCTCAAGATGCGGCGCGAACTGGCGGCGGCCGCGATGGAGCTGTTCGCGACCAAGGGGTACGAGGCGACCACCGTCGACGAGATCGCGGCCGCGGCCGGGGTCGCGCGCCGGACGTTCTTCCGCCACTTCCGCTCCAAGGAAGAGGCGATCTTTCCCGACCATGACGACACCTTGATCCGGGCCGAGGCGGTACTCAACGCCGCCCCCGCGCACGAGCACCCGCTCGACACGGTCTGCCGGGGCATCAAGGAAGTCATGCGCATGTACGCGGCCCAGCCGGAGATCTCGGTCGCCCGCTACAAGCTGACGCGCGAGGTGCCCACCCTGCGCGAGGCCGAGATCGCGTCGGTGGCCCGCTACGAGCGGCTGTTCACGCGTTATCTCCTGGGTCACTTCGACGAGCACGCGCACGACGACGACGCCAACGACGACCCGCTGCTCGCCGAGGTCGCCGCCTCGGCCGTGGTCACCGCCCACAACCACGTGCTGCGGCGCTGGCTGCGGGCCGGCGGCCAGGGCGACGTGGAGGCGCAGCTCGACCACGCCTTCGGGATCGTACAGAAGACGTTCGGCACCGGCATCGGCGTCGGCCGCACCACGACCCCCAGGCCGGCCACCGCGGCGGTGCACCAGCACGGCGAGGTCCTGGTGACGGTCGCCCGCACCGACGCCCCGCTGGACGAGGTCATGCGGACCATCGAAGAGGCACTGAGAGACCGCTGAGCCCTTCTGCACCATGTGATGACGGCCACCCCACGGGGTGGCCGTTTTGGCATGTCAGAGCCCCTTTTCACGCACCTTTCAGGCCCCGTTCGATCGATCATCGCTCATTTGTTACGTAAAGATTTCACCTGAGAGCGATTCATGGCACTCGGTGCCTTGCGAGGTGACACGCAGTGTCATACGTTGAAGGTGTCCGGGCGGCCGGCGTGCAGAGACCTTTCGTACGCCGGCTGTCCCCGCAACCCACCACTGGGCTGCGCGCCCGGACGCCTGCGTCACAGGCAACCTCCCGCGCCACAAAGCGCTGCCGAAGCACCACCCGCCGAACCGACGGCACCTCAGCACCCACCCTCAGCAGCAGCACCGACGTAACCATCGGCGCCCCTCCCTCAGGGCGCACTTCGCCGGAGGCACTACCGTGACCGTCAAGGACATCCTCGAAGCGATCCAGTCGCCGGACTCGACTCCGGCCGATTTCGCCGCCCTGCCGCTCCCCGAGTCGTACCGCGCGATCACCGTGCACAAGGACGAGACGGACATGTTCGCGGGCCTCACCACCCGCGACAAGGACCCCCGCAAGTCGATCCACCTGGACGACGTCCCGGTGCCCGAACTCGGGCCGGGCGAAGCCCTGGTGGCCGTGATGGCCTCCTCGGTCAACTACAACTCCGTGTGGACCTCGATCTTCGAGCCGATGGCGACCTTCGGCTTCCTGGAGCGCTACGGCAGGCTCAGCGAGCTGACCAAGCGGCACGACCTGCCGTACCACATCATCGGCTCCGACCTCGCGGGCGTCGTCCTGCGCACCGGCCCCGGCGTGAACGCCTGGAAGCCCGGTGACGAGGTCGTCGCGCACTGCCTGAGCGTGGAGCTGGAGTCGAGCGACGGGCACAACGACACGATGCTCGACCCCGAGCAGCGGATCTGGGGCTTCGAGACGAACTTCGGCGGGCTCGCCGAGATCGCGCTCGTCAAGTCCAACCAGCTGATGCCCAAGCCGGGCCACTTGTCGTGGGAGGAGGCCGCCGCCCCGGGCCTGGTGAACTCCACCGCCTACCGGCAGCTGGTCTCCCGCAACGGCGCCGGCATGAAGCAGGGCGACAACGTCCTGATCTGGGGCGCGAGCGGCGGACTCGGCTCGTACGCCACGCAGTTCGCGCTCGCGGGCGGCGCCAACCCCATCTGTGTCGTCTCCAGCCCCCAGAAGGCCGACATCTGCCGCGCGATGGGCGCCGAGGCGATCATCGACCGCACCGCCGAGGACTACACGTTCTGGGCCGACGAGCACCACCAGGACCCGCGCGAGTGGAAGCGCTTCGGCAAGCGCATCCGTGAACTCACCGGCGGCGAGGACGTGGACATCGTCTTCGAGCACCCCGGCCGCGAGACCTTCGGCGCAAGCGTTTACGTCACCCGCAAGGGCGGCACGATCGTCACCTGCGCCTCGACCTCCGGGTACAACCACGAGTACGACAACCGCTACCTGTGGATGTCCCTGAAGAAGATCATCGGCTCGCACTTCGCCAACTACCGCGAGGCCTGGGAGGCCAACCGGCTGGTCGCGAAGGGCAAGATCCACCCGACGCTCTCCCGGGTCTACTCCCTGGAGGGGACCGGCCAGGCCGCCTACGACGTCCACCGCAACCTCCACCAGGGCAAGGTCGGCGTCCTGTGCCTCGCCCCCGAGGAAGGCCTCGGTGTGCGCGACGAGGAGAAGCGCGCCCAGCACATCGACGCCATCAACCGCTTCCGGAACATCTGAGGACCTGAGGTCATTGATGACTGAGCGTCAGAAAGACCGGCCGTGGCTCATGCGCACGTACGCCGGTCACTCCACGGCAGAGGCGTCAAACGAGCTGTACCGGCGCAACCTCGCCAAGGGCCAGACCGGTCTGTCGGTCGCGTTCGACCTGCCGACGCAGACCGGCTACGACTCCGACCACATCCTCGCCCGTGGCGAGGTCGGCAGGGTCGGCGTGCCGATCGCGCACCTCGGGGACATGCGTCGTCTCTTCCAGGACATCCCCCTGGACCAGATGAACACCTCGATGACGATCAACGCCACCGCCATGTGGCTGCTGGCGCTCTATCAGGTCGTCGCCGAGGAGCAGGGCGTCGACATCACCCAGCTCCAGGGGACGACCCAGAACGACATCGTCAAGGAGTACCTGTCGCGGGGCACGCACGTGTTCCCGCCGGTTCCCTCGCTCCGGCTGACGACCGACATGATCTGCTACACGGTCAACCACATCCCCAAGTGGAACCCGATCAACATCTGCAGCTACCACCTCCAGGAGGCCGGGGCCACCCCGGTCCAGGAGATCGCGTACGCCATGTCCACCGCGATCGCCGTCCTGGACGCGGTGTTCGCGTCCGGCCAGATCCCCGAGGACCGCAAGGGCGACGTCGTCGCCCGCATCTCCTTCTTCGTGAACGCGGGCGTCCGCTTCATCGAGGAGATGTGCAAGATGCGCGCCTTCGGCCGCATCTGGGACGAGGTCACCCGCGAGCGCTACGGCATCGAGGACCCGAAGCAGCGCCGGTTCCGCTACGGCGTCCAGGTCAACTCCCTGGGCCTGACCGAGGCGCAGCCGGAGAACAACGTCCAGCGGATCGTGCTGGAGATGCTGGCCGTGACGCTGTCGAAGGACGCACGCGCGCGTGCCGTGCAACTCCCGGCGTGGAACGAGGCGTTGGGGCTCCCCCGGCCCTGGGACCAGCAGTGGTCGCTGCGCATTCAGCAGGTCCTGGCGCACGAGAGCGACCTGCTGGAGTACGCGGACATCTTCGACGGCTCGCACGTCATCGAGGCGAAGGTGGCCTCCCTGGTCGAGGAGTCCCTCGCCGAGATGGACCGCATCGAGGAGATGGGCGGCGCGATGGCCGCCGTCGAGTCGGGCTACCTGAAGTCGCAGCTCGTGTCCTCGCACGCGGAGCGCCGGGCCCGTATCGAGTCCGGTCAAGAGAAGATCGTCGGCGTCAACATCTTCAACACGACCGAGCCCAATCCACTGACCGCCGACCTCGACACGGCGATCCAGACGGTCGACCCGGCCGTGGAGGCGCGGGTCATCGAGTCGTTGCAGCACTGGCGGGACACGCGCTACCAGCCGCCCTTCAACCACCCGCGCCCGTGCAAGGCGCTGGAGCGGCTGAAGGAGGCGGCCAAGGGCACCGACAACCTCATGGAGGCCACCCTGGAGTGCGCCCGCGCCGGTGTCACGACCGGCGAGTGGGCCGGGGCCCTGCGCGAGGTGTTCGGCGAGTTCCGGGCACCCACGGGCGTCTCGTCGGCGCCGGTCGCGGTGCCCGCCGAGGAGGGCTCGGCGATGGCCGAGGTACGCCGCAAGGTGGATGTGACGGCGCGCGAGATGGGCGCCGGGAAGCTGCGGTTCCTGGTCGGCAAGCCGGGCCTGGACGGGCACTCCAACGGCGCCGAGCAGATCGCCGTACGCGCGCGTGACGCCGGCTTCGAGGTCGTCTACCAGGGCATCCGGCTGACCCCGGAGCAGATCGTGGACGCGGCCCTCGCGGAGGACGTGCACGCGGTCGGTCTGTCCATCCTGTCCGGCTCGCACGCCCAGTTGGTGCCGGACGTGCTCGAACGGCTCCGTGTGGCCGGTGCCACAGACATACCTGTCATCGCCGGTGGGATCATCCCCAATGGTGACGCCGAACAGCTGCGGGCCGCCGGAGTCGCGGCGGTCTTCACACCGAAGGACTTCGACATCACCGGAATCATCGGCCGCATCGTCGACGAGATCCGGAAAGCGAACAAGCTCGACCCTCTGCTCGACCCCTTGGAGGTCCCCGCATGACCACGCCCGCCCCCGTCAACCGGCTTCGCCCGCGGCGCTCCTGTCTCGCGGTCCCCGGGAGCAACCCGCGCTTCCTGGAGAAGGCACAGGGCCTCCCGGCCGACCAGGTGTTCCTGGACCTGGAGGACGCGTGCGCGCCGCTCGCCAAGCCCGAGGCGCGGCACACCATCGTCAAGTTCCTCAACGAGGGCGACTGGACGGGCAAGACGCGGGTCGTGCGCGTCAACGACTGGACGACCGAGTGGACGTACCGCGATGTCGTCACGGTCGTCGAGGGCGCCGGGCAGAACCTCGACTGCATCATGCTGCCGAAGGTGCAGACGGCCCAGCAGGTCGTCGCCCTGGACCTGCTGCTGACGCAGATCGAGAAGACGATGGGCTTCGAGGTCGGCAAGATCGGCATCGAGGCGCAGATCGAGAACGCGCAGGGCCTCAACAACGTCAACGAGATCGCGACGGCCTCCCAGCGCGTCGAGACGATCATCTTCGGACCGGCCGACTTCATGGCGTCGATCAACATGAAGTCGTTGGTCGTGGGCGAGCAGCCGCCCGGGTACCCGGCGGACGCCTACCACTACATCCTGATGAAGATCCTGATGGCCGCCCGCGCCAACAACCTCCAGGCGATCGACGGCCCTTACCTCCAGATCCGCAACATCGACGGCTACCGCGCGGTCGCCCAGCGTGCCGCCGCGCTCGGCTTCGACGGCAAGTGGGTGCTGCACCCGGGCCAGGTCGAGGCGTCCAACGAGATCTTCTCGCCCTCTCAAGAGGACTTCGACCACGCCGAGTTGATCCTGGACGCGTACGACTACTACACGTCCGAGGCGGGCGGCAGGAAGGGCTCCGCGATGCTCGGCGACGAGATGATCGACGAGGCCAGCCGCAAGATGGCGCTCGTCATCTCGGGCAAGGGCCGGGCCGCCGGTATGGAGCGCACCTCCAAGTTCGAAGCCCCGGAGGCCTGAGCCATGCAATTCGGACGCACCTACGAGGAGTTCGAGGTCGGCGCGGTCTACAAGCACTGGCCCGGGAAGACGGTCACGGAGTACGACGACCACCTCTTCTGTCTCCTGACGATGAACCACCACCCGCTCCACATGGACGCCAACTACGCCGAGAACACAACGGACTTCGGCAAGAACGTGGTGGTCGGGAACTACATCTACTCACTGCTGCTCGGCATGTCGGTGCCGGACGTGTCGGGCAAGGCGATCGCCAACCTGGAGATCGAGTCGCTGAAGCACGTGGCGCCGACGTTCCACGGCGACACGATCTACGGCGAGACCACGGTCCTCGACAAGACGCCCTCCAGGTCGAAGAACGACCGCGGGATCGTGTACGTCGAGACCAAGGGCTACAAGCAGGACGGCACGCTGGTCTGTGTGTTCCGCCGCAAGGTGATGGTGCCGACCGAGACGTACATCAAGGAGCGCGGCGGCGAGCAGCCCGGCCGCCCCCAGCCGAAGCAGACGGAGAAGTAGCCATGGCGCGACTCGCCCAGACCGCCGGTCTCACCGACATCCAGCGGGAAATCCTGTCCACCGTCCGCGACTTCGTGGACAAGGAGATCCTCCCGGTCGCCACCGAGCTGGAGCACCGCGACGAGTATCCGCAGCAGATCGTCGACGGGCTCAAGGAGTTGGGCCTCTTCGGGCTGATGATCCCGGAGGAGTACGGCGGCCTGGGCGAGTCCCTGTTGACGTACGCCCTGTGTGTGGAGGAGATCGCGCGCGGGTGGATGTCGGTGTCCGGCATCATCAACACCCACTTCATCGTGGCCTACATGCTCAAGCAGCACGGCACGCAGGAGCAGAAGGACCACTTCCTGCCGCGCATGGCGGCCGGCGACATCCGGGGCGCCTTCTCGATGTCGGAGCCCGCGCTGGGTTCGGACGTCTCGGCGATCACGTCGAAGGCGGTCAAGGACGGTGACGAGTACGTCCTGACCGGCCAGAAGATGTGGCTGACGAACGGCGGCACCTCATCACTTGTCGCCGTCCTCGTGCGAAGTGACGAAGGACACCCGGAGGGCACCGCGCCCCACAAGTCGATGACGACCTTCCTGGTCGAGAAGGAGCCCGGCTTCGGAGAGGTCCGGCCCGGTCTCACCATCCCCGGGAAGATCGACAAGATGGGCTACAAGGGCGTCGACACCACCGAGTTGATCATGGACGGTCTGCGGATTCCGGCCGACCGCGTGCTCGGCGGCGAGACCGGCCGAGGTTTTTACCAAATGATGGACGGAGTCGAGGTGGGCCGCGTCAACGTGGCGGCGCGTGGCTGCGGCGTCGCTCAGCGTGCCTTCGAGCTGGGCGTCTCGTACGCGCAGCAGCGTCACACCTTCGGGAAGCCGATCGCCCAGCACCAGGCGATCCAGTTCAAGCTCGCGGAGATGGCTACCAAGGTCGAGGCCGCCCATGCGATGATGGTCAATGCGGCACGCAAAAAGGACTCCGGGGAACGAAACGACCTTGAGGCAGGGATGGCGAAGTACCTCGCCTCCGAGTACTGCAAGGAGGTCGTCGAGGACGCCTTCCGGATCCACGGCGGGTACGGCTTCTCCAAGGAGTACGAGATCGAACGCCTTTACCGCGAGGCGCCGATGCTGTTGATCGGCGAAGGTACCGCCGAAATCCAGAAAATGATCATCGGGCGCAGGTTGCTCGAAGAGTATCGATTCCAGGGCTGATTGTCCGTTTCGGGGTGTTTTCTTCGAGAAGAAGATCACACCCCGTCAACGCTCCTCAGCCGCCGACTCGGCTTCCTGGCTTGCCCAGTTGTGGCCCGCGACCGGTACGATCCCGGGAAAGCCGCCGTCCCCCGTTACAGCGCGGCATCATCCGCTACGAAGGTCATCCATGCCCCACAGCCAAACCTCTGCACCACGCGACAGCCTGGCAGGCGTACGCCTCGCGCGCGGAGCATCGCCGTGGCTCCTGCCGACCGTCGCCACCGCAGCCCTCAGCCTGGTACGTGCGCGCAAGTCCGGCGCCGCCAAGGTCGTGGCCGTACCCGCCACCGCGCTCGCGGCGGGCATGCTGTGGTTCTTCCGCGACCCCGAGCGCGAGATCACCCAGGGCCGGGTCATCTCTCCCGCCGACGGTGTGGTGCAGAGCATCATGCCGTGGAAGGACGGTCGCACCCGCGTCGCCATCTTCATGAGCCCGCTGAACGTCCACGTCAACCGCGCGCCGCTCTCCGGCACGGTGACGTCGGTCGAGCACATCCCGGGTGGTTTCGTTCCCGCGTTCAACAAGGAGAGCGAGAACAACGAGCGGGTCGTCTGGCACTTCGACACCGAGCTCGGTGACATCGAGATGATCCAGATCGCCGGCGCCGTCGCCCGCCGCATCGTCCCCTACGTCCCGCAGGGCACGAAGGTCGAGCAGGGCGAGCGCATCGGACTGATCCGTTTCGGTTCGCGCGTCGACATCTACCTCCCCGAGGGTGTCGACGTGGACGTGGAGGTCGGTCAGAAGACGGTGGCTGGGGTGACTCGCATTGACCGTGGTTGATCCGGAGACACAGACGGGCTGGGTGCCCGAGGCCGACGAGGTGGACGACGAGGAGGAGATGCCTCTTTCTCTCCGCCTCTCAATAGCGGACACCCTCACCCTCGGCAACGCCACCTGCGGCTTCATGGCGGTGTACTTCACCACCACCGGCATCCTGATCCCGCACCTGACGGGCAACGACGAGTCGACCGGCATGGCCCGCCACAGCGCGGCCACCGCGGTCATCCTGATGCTGTGCGCGGCGGTCTTCGACCTCTTCGACGGCCTCGTCGCCCGCAAGCTGCGCTCCTCCCCCATGGGCGCGGAGCTGGACAACCTGTCGGACCTGATCAGCTTCGGCCTCGCGCCGGCGTACTTCGTCCTCGTCTACGGCATGGTCGCCGACGACGCGCACCAGAGAGTGGCCGCGGTCGGGGCGATCGTGGTGCTGCTGGCGGTGGTGCTGAGACTCGCCCGGTTCTCGTGCGTGACGCCGCCGAACGGCATGTTCCAGGGCATGCCCTCCCCGTTCGGTGCGCTGACGGTGGTCTCGATCGTGCTGCTCGAACTGCCCTTCGTGGCAACGCTGCTCGCGATCCTGGGCACCGCGTGGCTCATGGTGAGCCGGGTCGAGTACCCGAAGCCGCGGGGTCGCCTCGCGGTCGCGATGCTCGCCTGGATCGTCCTGTCGATGGGCCTGTTGGCATCCTGGGCGTTCGACGCCCCGGGCGGCCAGCTGCTCCTCCAGACGGGCTGCGCGCTCCAACTGGTCATGGGCGCGGTGATCCCGCTGTTCGCGACGGCCCGCCGGGTGAACAACTTCCGCGGCAACCGGCGTGAGGCGCGAGCCGCACAGCTTCCGTAACGGTCGTAGCAGACGCAACGAAGGGCCCCGAGCCGCTTGGCTCGGGGCCCTTCGACGTTCCTCGGGGTGGGGCTCAGACCAGGAAGTCGCGGGCGATGTTCTCCGCCACCCGCTCCAGGATCGGTCCGGCGTCGGCGATGCACTTCACGACGTCCGGTTCGATCGACGTGAGGGGATACGCGCGGCGGATGCCGGCGTGGCCGAGGGACTGCGGGGGCAGGGCGAGGCGGCCGCAGACGGCGACGACCTCCTTGCCCTCGGCGCGGGCCGCCGCGGCGACGCCTGCCGGGGCCTTGCCGTGGAGGGTCTGTTCGTCGAGGGAGCCCTCGCCGGTGATGACGAGGGTGGCGCCCTCCAGAGCGGAGGCGAAGCCGAGGACGTCGAGCATGACCTCGATGCCGGGGCGGAAGCGGGCGCCGAGGAGGAGGGCGCCGTAGCCGATGCCGCCGGCGGCGCCCGCGCCGGGTGCGGCGGCGTACTCGGCGGCCTTGGTGCCGATCGCCTCTTCCAGGACCTTGGCGTAGTGCCCTAGGGCGGCGTCGAGCGTGTCCACGTCGTCGGGTGCGGCGCCCTTCTGGGGGCCGTAGACCGCGGGGGCGCCCTTGGGGCCGGTGAGCGGGTTGTCGACGTCGCTCGCGAGGACCAGGTCGATGGTGGTGAGGCGTGGGTCGAGGCCGGTGAGGTCGGCCGAGGCGAGGTCGGCCAGGCTGCCGCCGCCCGGGGACACCGGTTCGCCCTCCGCGTCCAGGAAGCGGGCGCCGAGGGCGGAGAGCATGCCCGCCCCGCCGTCGGTCGTGGCGCTGCCGCCGACACCGAAGACGATCGTGCGGGCGCCCGCGTCGAGCGCGGCCCGCAGCAGTTCGCCGGAGCCGTACGTCGAGGAGGTCAACGGGGCGAAGACGCCCTTGGGCAGGCGTTGCAGCCCGCTCGCCTCGGCCATCTCCACGACCGCCGTGTCGCCGCGTACCGCGAAGGCCGCGGTGACCTCGTCGCCGAGGGGTCCGGCGACCCGTGTCTCCCGTCGCTCGAAGCCCGCCGCGACGGCCGCGTCCACCGTGCCGTCACCGCCGTCGGCGACCGGCATCGCCGCCACGTCCAGATCGGGTACGACCCGGCGCAGCCCGGCCGTCACCCGCTCGGCGACCTGCACGGCCGTCAGCGACCCCTTGAACTTGTCCGCGGCGATGAGCACCCTGTGGGTGCCTCTCTGTGCAGCGTTCGCCACCTTGCGATCCCCTTGCTCTACGGGCCCCCGCGCGTTCCGGGGCCAGTCGCGCCGCTGCGACCTTAACCGGCGGACGCCCCCGCCGTCATGCCCGGACCGAACGCTGGGACCGGGCTGAGCAGACCCTGTGCCGCACTCTGTACCGCTGCCGGGCCCGGAATCGGGTACACCGGAGGTATGACCCTTGTGGGCACTGAGCCGGCACTCGCGGACCGTATCCTCGGGGGCTGGCTGGGCCGGATCGCGGGCAACATGCTCGGCAAGCCGGTCGAGCAGGGCGACCTGTGGACACGCGACCGCATCGACCGCTATCTCCGGCAGGCCTCGGCCCTGCCCTTGACCGACTACCTCCCTGAGCCGCCCAACGAACACGACGGCTTCGAGCTGCGCCCCGAATGGCAGCGGTGCGTGCGCGGCCGGATCCACGGCAGCTGCCGTGACGACGACGTCGACTACGCGATCCTCGGGCTCGACCTCCTGGAGACCCACGGCTTCGGCTTCAGCACCGAGCAGGTCGGCGAACTGTGGCTGCGCAGACTGCCGTATCTCCAGACGTTCACGGCCGAGCGGGCCGCCTACCGCAACCTCGCCAACGGGCTCAAGCCCCCGCTGACAGCGACGCACGACAACCCGTACCAGGAGTGGATCGGCGCCCTGATCCGCGCCGACATCTACGGCTGGACCGGTCCAGGTGCCCCGCGCCGCGCGGCCCAACTCGCGCGCAGGGACGCTGTGTTGTCCCACTCGGGGAACGGTGTCTACGGCGCAATGTGGGCCGCCGCTCTGATCTCGGCGGCGTTCACCGCGCCGACCGTGCGGCACGCGCTGGACACGGCGCTCACCGTGATCCCGCCGGGCTGCCGCCTCGCGCGGACCGTGCGGCGGGTGCTCACGCTGCACGAGACCCGGATGACCTGGGAGGACGCGCTCACCACGGTGTCCGAGGAGACCGCCGGGCTCGGCTGGATCCACACGATCCCGAACGCGGCCGTCCTCACCGCCGGACTCCTGTACGGCGACGGCGACTTCACCCGCACCATCACGCTGACCGTCCGCGGCGGCCTGGACACCGACTCGAACGGCGCGACGGCCGGTTCGGTCGCCGGGGTGCTGACCGGCGCGGAGGCGATCCCGGACCAGTGGAAGGACCCGCTGGAGGACACCGTGCGCAGTGCGGTGTTCGGCTTCGACCGGGTGCGGATCAGTGAACTGGCCGCGCGGACCGTGCAGTTGGTGGGGGCCGATGCCTAGACGGCGCCCTGCGCGATGAGGCTTCGGGCGCAGTCGAGGACGGCCTCGCGCGCGGGGCGCGGTTCCCAGCCGAGGACGCGGCGCGCCTTCTCCGTGCTGTGGCGGTTGCGGCGGCCGAGCGCGGGGGTGATCTCGCGCAGGGACCGGTCCAGGAAGCGGGCGGCGAGGCGGACGGCGAAGTCCGGGAGACGGCGCGTGGAGACCGTACGGCCGTGCTCGCCGAGGCCGTCGCGCAGGGTGCGGGCGATGTCCTCCATCCACACGAACTCCCCGGTGGCCAGGAAGCGTTGGCCCGCCGCGTCCGGTGACGTCATCGCCCGGATGTGGACGTCGACCAGGTCGCGGACGTCCACGACTTCGAGGCCGATCCGCGGGACGCCGGGCATCTTGCCGCTCACCATACGCGCGATGATGCCGACGGAGCCCAGGTTCGCGGTGGTGAGGACCGGTCCAAAGACAGCGCCGGGGAGCACGGTGGTCAGCTCGGTCGGACCGTCGTAGTCGCCCATGAAGTCCCAGGCGGCACGCTCGGCGAGGGTCTTCGAGCGGCGGTAGGGGATCAGGGTCGGGTCGTCTGGATCGGTCCACAGCGACTCGTCGGTGACGCCTTCGGAGGCGTACGACGAGGGGCTCGCGGCGTTCGCGGCCGAGGTCATCACGACGCGTCGTACGCCCGCCTCGGTGGCCGCGCGCAGGACGCGCAGGGCGCCGCCGCGGGCCGCGGCGATCAGGGCGTCGGGGTCGTCCGAGGCGGTGCCGAGCGGGGAGGCGACGTGCAGGACGAAGTCGACTCCCTTGAGTGCGGCGTCCCAACCCTGGTCGGCGGTGAGGTCGGCGACGGCGAAGCTGAGCCGGCCGGCGGGGTCGACGACGGTCGCGACGGCGTCGGTGACCGCGCGTTCCTTGCCCGGGGCGCGGACGGTCGTACGGACGTCGTAGCCGCGGCGGAGCAGTTCGGCGATGCACCAGCCTGCGATGTAGCCGCTGCCTCCGGTGACGAGGACGAGTTCGGGCATGACGGTGCTCCCTGCGGTGTCGGGTGGGGGTGTGCCAGAATGGAGAGCGAAACGGAGGCCCCTCCGGTACACGCTCCAACGTACCGGAGGGCCCTCCGCTTAGCAATCCGACAGCGGACGGACGACCCACCCGTGAACCCGAAACCGACCCGCCGCGACGCCCTCGACAACCGTGAGCGCATCCTGACGGTCGCCCGCGAGGCGATCGCCGCGTCGAGCAGCGCGTCCCTCACCGCGATCGCCAAGGAGGCGGGCGTCGGCATCGGGACGCTGTACCGCCACTTCCCCACCCGGGAGGCGCTGATCCTGGAGCTGTACCGCCACGACATACAGCACCTGATCGACCGCGCGCCGGTGCTCCTCGCGGACCATCCGCCGCTCGTGGCCCTACGCCTCTGGTTGGACGAGGTCGCCCACTACGGGAGGCTCAAGTACGGCGTCGCCGAGGTCATCCACGCGGCGACCGACGGGGGCGCCGACGACGAGCACTTCGCGCCCTTCGTGGCCGCGATCGCCGTACTCCTGAAGGCGGGAGCGGCCGACGGGTCGCTCAAGTCCGGGCTCGATCCGGAGGACGTGCTGCTTCAGTTGAGTGTGCTGTGGCGGCTCGATCCGGCGCGGGGTGGGGAGGCGCGGGCCGGGCGGATTCTGGACCTCATCGTGGACGGGCTGCGGGCGACTCCGTAGTAACCGTGTTGTCGAACGTCTGCGCCGTCACGCCGAACGCCCGTAGCACCAGCCGGTCGCGCAGGCCGTCCGGCAGGAAGCGCAGCAGGGCGAGGGCGCGGCCGTCCTTGCCGGTGGTGGTGAGGGTGGCGGGGCGGCGAGCGGTCAGCGCGCGGACGACGGCGTCGACAGCCGGGGTGACCGGGCCGAGGGGCTGGCGGGCGGCTGTCGTGCGTACGGCGTCCAGGGCGCGGGCGTAGTGGCGCTGGGTCTCCGGCGAGCCGGCCCAGCCCAGGTCGGCGCTCGCCTTGTCCGCCGTGGCGAAGATGGCCGTGTCCATGGCGCCGGGTTCGACGAGGGTGACCTTGACGCCCTGGTGGCGCAGTTCCGCGCGCAGGGAGTGGGTGAGCGCGGCGAGTGCGGCCTTGGAGGCGGCGATCGGGCCGAAGAACGGCGGCGGGACGCGGGCCGAGACGGCGCCGATGTTCACGATCCGGCCGCCGGACGCCCGTAGCGCGGGCAGGAAGGCGCGGATGACGGTCGCCTGACCGATCACGTTGATCTCGAACTGGCGGCGCCATGCCTCGGCGGGCGTCAGCTCGACGGGACCCTGGCCCATGATCGCGGCGCTGTTCACCAGCCCGTCCAGACGCGGGCCGACCTGCTCGGCCGCCGCGGCGACGGACTCCTCGTCGGTCAGTTCGAGCCGGACGGGGGTGAAGCCGGCGTCCCGGAGCGCTTCCGCGTCCGCCGGTTTGCGGTGGGCGGCGTACACGGTCCAGCCGTCGGCGTGCAGGGCGCGTGCCACCGCGGAGCCGACGCCGCCGGTCGCGCCGGTGACCAGGACGGTACGGGATGTGGACGGGGACAGCTCAGCCACAAGGGCCGCCTTTCGGCAGGGAGTTGGGATCACCTCGGACCTGCGGGTCCGGTGTCCCTCCCACCCTGCGCCGGTCTTCGGCCCGGTTGAAGAGTGCAGAATTTACTGGTGCCGCCAACACCACCACCAGAAGCCAAGGAATCGCCAGAAGCCGATGATCACGGCCGCAGGGCCCTCGCCACCTTCCTGCGGTCCCGGCGTGAGCGTGCCGATCCGGCGGAGACGGGGCTGCCCTTGGGTGGCCGGCGTCGGACTCCGGGGCTGCGCCGCGAGGAGGTCTCGCTGCTCTCCGGTGTGAGCCTCACCTGGTACACCTGGCTGGAACAGGGCCGCGACATCAACGTGTCCCCGCAGATCCTGCTGGCCCTGGCCCGCGCACTGCAGTTGGACGACGTGGAACGGGCGCACCTGTTCCGGCTGGCGGGCCGGCCGGCCCCTGAGCCGGCCGAGCGGTCTCTCCAAGTCCCGGACGCCGTACGGGCGTTCCTTGACACGCTGATGCCGAACCCCGCCTTCGTCATCGACCGCTGCTTCGACGTCCTGGCCTGGAACCGGGCCCAGGAAGCGGTCCTCGGCCCCGCCCTCCTCGACCGGCCGCGCCGTGAACTCAACAGCGCCTGGCTGCTGTTCAGGGAACCGGGCATCCGTGCGCTGATGCCCGAATGGGAGGCGGAGACGGAGTGGATGGCGGGTCTGCTGCGCCAACAGGCGGCGTACGAACTGGACAACCCGCGGTTCACGGAACTGATCGACGAACTGGTCACCACCAGCCCGCACTTCGCACGCCTGTGGGAGGCACACGAGGTGGTGGAGTTCCGCTCGTCCGTACGTCGTTACCGGCACCCCAATGCGGGTGACATCGAGGTGTCGTTCGTACGGCTCGCGGTACAGGAGGCGCCCTGGCTGAGCCTGGTCTGCCACTTCCCGGTGCCGGGCAGCGAGTCGGAGAGGCGGCTGCGCGGGCTGGTTACCCTTCCTGAATGACCACTACGCAAGACTTCGCCACGTACCTCGCGGGTCTCCCCCGCATCCTCGCCGGGGCCGCCGCCCTCTTCCGTGACACCGAGGGCCGGGTCCTCCTCGTCGAGCCCAACTACCGTGAGGGCTGGGCCCTTCCGGGCGGCACGATCGAGTCGGACGACGGCGAGACACCCCGCCAGGGCGCGCGCCGCGAGACCCTGGAGGAGATCGGCCTCGACGTCGAACTCGGCCAACTGCTCGCCGTCGACTGGGTCTACCACGGCCCGGACTACCCCCCGCTGGTGGCCTACCTGTACGACGGCGGAACCCTCACGGCCAACGACCTCAAGTCGATCCAACTCCAGGAGGAGGAGCTGTTGTCGTGGCGGCTCGTCCCGCGCGAGGAAGTAACCGAGTACCTGCCAGGTTCACTGGGGCTGCGGGTTCTGGTCGCGCTGGATGTGCTGGAGGAGGGGGCGGGGACTGCGGAGCTGGAGAACGGG
>NZ_JBXVPZ010000106.1:0-24454 GCF_057961495.1 Streptomyces sp. P5F9
CCCCCGCGCAACCCCTCCCTCCCGAACTCCTCGCCGCCGTAGACCTGTTGGTCCCCAACGAGCACGAGGCCACCGCCCTCACCGGCCGCACCGACCCGCGCGAGGCGGCGGCGGCCCTGCTCGACCAGGTGCCCGAGGTGATCGTCACCCTGGGCGCGGCGGGCAGCCTGTACGCGGCCCGGGGCGCCGAGCCGTTCACCGTTCCCGCGCCCCGAGTGACCGCCGTGGACTCGACCGGCGCCGGCGACACCTTCGTCGGCGCGCTGGCGGTGGCGCTCGCCGAGGGCCGCCCGATGCGCGACGCGCTGGCCTGGGCGGCAGCGGCGGCGGCGCTGTCCGTGCGGCGGCCCGGGGCGACGGCGTCGATGCCGTACCGCGCGGAGATCGACAAGCAGTACGCGTCATGACCGAGACGACGACCACAACTCCCCTGTCGGGCCTGCGCGTTCTCGATCTCGCGACGCTCTTCGCCGGTCCCCTCGCCGCCACCATGCTCGGCGACTTCGGTGCCGAGATCATCAAGGTCGAGCACCCGACCAAGCCCGACCCGTCCCGGGGCCACGGCCCCTCGAAGGACGGCATCGGCCTGTGGTGGAAACTCCTCGGCCGCAACAAGCGCGCCATCACCCTCGACCTGTCGAAACCGGGCGGGCGCGACACCCTCCTCCGCCTCGCCGCCACCGCCGACGTGATCATCGAGAACTTCCGCCCCGGCACCCTGGAGAAATGGGACCTGGGCTGGGCCGAACTCTCCACCGCCAACCCGAAGTTGGTGCTCGCCCGGGTCACCGCCTTCGGCCAGTTCGGGCCCTACGCCCACCGCCCCGGCTTCGGCACCCTCGCCGAGGCGATGAGCGGCTTCGCGGCGATCACCGGCGAACCGGACGCGCCCCCGACGCTCCCACCGTTCGGCCTCGCCGACTCGATCGCGGGCCTGGCGACGGCCTACGCGGTGATGACGGCCCTCGCCGCCCGCGACCGCACGGGCGAGGGCCAGGTCGTCGACATGGCGATCATCGAACCGATCCTCACCGCGCTGGGCCCCCAGCCCCTCTGGTACGACCAGCTCGGCCACGTCCAGCCCCGCACCGGCAACCGCTCCCAGAACAACGCCCCGCGCAACACCTACCGCACGGCGGACGGCAGTTGGGTCGCCGTCTCCACCTCGGCCCAGTCGATCGCCGAGCGCGTGATGCGCCTGGTCGGCCGCCCGGAACTGATCGACGAACCGTGGTTCGCGACGGGCGCGGACCGGGCCCGGCACGCCGACGTCCTGGACGCGGCGGTCGGCGACTGGATCGCGCAACGCACCCGCACCGAAGTGCTGGCCGCGTTCGAGAAGGCGGAGGCGGCGGTCGCCCCCATCCAGGACGTACGGGACGTCATGGAGGACCCGCAGTACCAGGCCCTCGACACGATCACCACCGTCGACGACCCCGAACTCGGCCCCCTCCGCATGCAGAACGTCCTCTTCCGCCTCTCCGCCACCCCCGGCGCGATCCGCTGGACCGGCCGCCCCCACGGCGCCGACACGGACACGGTCCTGACCGAACTCGGCCTGACCGACCCCGAGTTGACCGCTCTCCGCCAGGCGGGCGCCCTGTGACCCCGCACCCCCTGACCTGGCTCTACGTCCCCGGCGACCGCCCCCCGATCGTCGCCAAGGCCCTCGCCGCCGGCGCCGACGTGGTCGTCGTCGACCTGGAGGACGCGGTCGCCCCGGACCGCAAGGACTACGCCCGCGCGGCCACGGCGGAACTCCTCTCCGAGCCCCGACTCGACGTCCACGTACGCGTGAACGCCCTGGACACCCCCTGGGCGGCCGACGACCTCCGCACCCTCGCGCCCCTCCCGGGCGTGTCCGGCCTACGGCTCCCGAAGGTCACGTCCGCTGAGGACGTCGTAACCGTGGCGGAAAAGGCCCGCGACCTCCCCCTGTACGCCCTCCTGGAGACAGCCCTCGGAATCGAGCGGGCCTTCTCCATCGCCGCCGCGCACTCCTCCGTGCACGGCATCGCGCTCGGCGAGGCGGATCTACGGGCCGACCTGGGCGTACGCGACGACGCGGGCCTGGACTGGTCCCGTTCCCGGGTGATCGTCGCCGCCCGGGCCGCGGGACTGGCCCCGCCGCCCCAGTCCGTCCACCCGGACATCCGCGACCTGGAGGGCCTGGCGGCCTCCTGCGCGCACGGCCGCGCCCTCGGTTTCCTGGGCCGCGCGGCGATCCACCCCCGTCAACTCCCGGTCAT
Source organism: Streptomyces sp. P5F9 (assembly GCF_057961495.1). NCBI lineage: Bacteria > Bacillati > Actinomycetota > Actinomycetes > Kitasatosporales > Streptomycetaceae > Streptomyces > Streptomyces sp. P5F9. The sequence continues at coordinate 2,250 of NZ_JBXVPZ010000106.1, forward strand.
CGAGAGCGCGTTCCTCCCGACGAACGAGGAGATCGAACAGGCCGAGACCATCGTCAAGGCAGCCATGCGGGAGGAGGGCGCCCAGGCGCTGCCCAGCGGGCAGTTCATCGACGCGGCGGTGGTGGCGGCTGCGCAGCGCACGCTGGCGCTGGCGCGCCGGACCTGACATGCGACGAGGGCGCCCTGTCGGTCACAGGGCGCCCTCGTCGTCGTAGAACCAGCCGTCAGCTCTTCTTCGCCGACTCGGGCTCGTCTTCCTTCACGTCCTCGGTCTCGGCCCCGGTTTCCGTCGTCTCCGAAGTCTCGGCGTCCACCTCAGCCTTCGGGTCCTCCTTCGGCGTCGGCTCGCTGTCGCCGTCGGTTCCGCCGTCGGAGACATCCGGTTCGACGACCTCTTCGCGGCCCGGGCGCTTCTTCGCCGAGATCACGAAGTAGAGGACCGCGAGCAGGAAGACGATCATCGCGGTCCAGTCGTTCAACCGCAGGCCCAGGAAGTGGTGGGCGTCGTCGACGCGCATGTACTCGATCCAGCCGCGGCCGACACAGTACGCGGCGACGTACAGCGCGAACGCCCGGCCGTGGCCCAGCTTGAAGCGGCGGTCGGCCCAGATGACGAGGAAGCCGACGCCGACGCACCACAGCGACTCGTACAGGAAGGTCGGGTGGTAGTAGCCGGGGACGCGGCCGTCCGTCGAGGACGTGATGTGCAGCGCCCAGGGGAGGTGCGTCTCGCGGCCGTACAGCTCCTGGTTGAACCAGTTGCCCCAGCGGCCGATGGCCTGGGCGAAGGCGATGCCGGGGGCCAGCGCGTCGGCCCAGGCCGGCAGCGGGATGCCACGGCGGCGGCAGCCGATCCACGCGCCCACCGCGCCGAGCGCGATCGCGCCCCAGATGCCGAGGCCGCCCTGCCACACCTTGAAGGCGTCCACCCAGTCGCGGCCCTCGCTGAAGTACAGCTCGTAGTCCGTGATCACGTGGTAGAGGCGACCGCCGACGAGGCCGAACGGCACGGCCCAGACAGCGATGTCGGCCACCGTCCCGACCTTGCCGCCGCGGGCGACCCAGCGTTTGTTGCCGAGCCAGACGGCGACGAAGACGCCGATGATGATGCAGAACGCGTAGCCGCGCAGCGGAATGGGGCCGAGGTGGTAGACCCCGCGCGACGGGCTGGGAATGTAGGCAAGTTCCATGGCAGGGTCGACGCTACCGTGCCAGACCGCGACCTCGGCAAGCGGCCCGGCTACGGCTCCATAACGGGCCGGTATGAAAACCGACCCGCCCGCTTACCCCTTGTCACCCCTTGTTCGCCGCCTGGACCAGCTGCTTCAGCTTCGCCGGGGTCATCGTCTGGTCCGCGTAGATGTTCTTGCCGTCGAAGAGGACGGTCGGGGTGCCGGTGAATCCGCCGGCCTGGAACGCGGCGGCGGACTTCGTGACCCAGCTGTCGTGCGTACCGCTGTTGACGCACTTCTGGAAGGCGGGCGTGTCGAGACCCTTCACCTTGCCCGCCAGCTCGATCAGCTTGGCGTTGCTGGAGTACGCGTCGTCCGTCTCCTTGGGCTGGTTCTCGTACAGCACGTCGTGGAAGTCGCGGAACTTTCCGGCGTCCTGGGCGCAGGCCGCCGCGTTGGCCGCGCGCTTGGAGCCCGTGCCGCCGAGGTTGCCGTCGATGATCGTGACCAGGTGGTACTGCACCTTGAGCTGCCCGGAGTCGGTGAGCTCGTGGAGTGTCGAGCGGTACGCCGTCTCGAAGGCCTGGCAGGCCGGGCAGCGGAAGTCCTCCCACACCGTGAGCGTCGGCTTGGCGCTGTCCTTGCCGACCTGGATCGCCAGGCTGTCCTTGCCGGTCGCCCCGGAGGGCGCCACGACCGGGCCCGCCTTGCCGCTGCCGCTGTCGTCCTTGCCGTGGTTCGCGGCGAGGACGCCGACCACCGTCGCCAGACCCAGCACGCAGACGACGCTCGCGGCCACGATCAGCGTGCGCCGCCGCCGCTCCGCGGACTTCTGCTTCTCACGCTCTGCCGCCAGCCGCTCGCGGGCGGTGCGCTTTCCGTCACGGTTCTTCTCGCTCACACCCCGCAGAACGAACCGGGGAGGCGCAGCGCGCCTCCCCGGTCCCAGGTCCACCCATACGAGGGACCAGTTGTTCTGTTATGCCGGTTGCTCTGTGACGCCCGGCTTTCTGTTACGCCTGTCCGCGCACGCCCTTCGCCAGCTCGCCCGCGAGCACGCGGACCGCCTCGACGCCGGCCGCGTCGTCCGGCGCGTCCAGCATCCCCTTGACGAAGGCGGAGCCGACGATCACGCCGTCCGCGAAGCGGGCCACCTCGGCGGCCTGCTGGGCGTTCGAGACACCGAGCCCGACACACACGGGCGTGTCGGTGGTGGCCCGGGTGCGTTCGACGAGGTCCTGCGCCTGCGCGCCCACCGACGCGCGGGTGCCGGTGACGCCCATCAGGGAGGCGGCGTAGACGAAGCCGGTGCCGACCTTGGTGATCTCGGCGAGGCGGGCGTCCTTGCTGCTGGGCGCGACCACGAAGACCGTGGCGAGCCCGTGCTTCTCCGCGTGCTCCCTCCAGAGCCCCGCCTCCTGCACGGGCAGGTCGGGCAGGATGCACCCGGCGCCGCCCGCCTCGGCCAGTTCGGCGGTGAAGCGCTCGACTCCGTAGCGGTCGATCGGGTTCCAGTACGTCATGACGAGCACCGGCTTGCCGGTCGCCGCGTGGGTCTCGCGGACCGTGCGCATGACGTCCGCGATCTTGACGCCGCCGCGCAGGGCGATGTCGTCGGCGGTCTGGATGACGGGACCGTCGAGGACGGGGTCGCTGTGCGGCAGGCCCACCTCGACGACGTCCGCGCCGCCGTCGAAGGCCGCCTTGATCGCCTCGATGCCGCCGTCCACGGTCGGGAACCCGGCCGGGAGATAGGCGATGAGCGCGGCCCGTCCCTCGGCCTTCGCGGCGGCGAGGGTGTCGCTCAACAGCCGGATGTTGCCGCTCACTTGGCGTCCCCCTCGATCTCCGCGACGTCGGCGGTGTTCGCCGCGACCTCGGCATCGGTGTCGTACAGGCCGAAGTACCGCGCGGCCGTGTCCATGTCCTTGTCGCCGCGGCCGGACAGGTTGACGACGATCAGCCCGTCCTTGCCCAGCTCCTTGCCGACCTCCAGCGCGCCCGCCAAGGCGTGGGCGCTCTCAATCGCCGGGATGATGCCCTCGGTGCGCGACAGCAGGCGCAGGGCCTGCATGGCCGCGTCGTCGGTGATCGCGCGGTACTCGCCGCGTCCGCTGTCCTTGAGGTAGGAGTGCTCGGGGCCGATGCCCGGGTAGTCGAGACCGGCCGAGATCGAGTACGGCTCGGTGATCTGGCCCTCCTCGTCCTGGAGGACGTAGGACCGCGAACCGTGCAGGATGCCGGGCTCGCCCGCGGTGAGGGTGGCCGCGTGCTCGCCCGTCTCGACGCCGTGTCCGGCGGGCTCGCAGCCGATGAGGCGTACGTCCGCGTCCGGGATGAAGGCGTGGAAGAGGCCGATGGCGTTCGAACCGCCGCCGACGCAGGCGATGGCCGCGTCGGGGAGGCGTCCGGCGCGCTCCAGAATCTGGCGGCGGGCCTCGACGCCGATCACGCGGTGGAAGTCGCGGACCATGGCCGGGAAGGGGTGCGGGCCGGCGACCGTACCGAAGAGGTAGTGCGTGCGGTCGACGTTGGCGACCCAGTCGCGGAACGCCTCGTTGATCGCGTCCTTGAGGGTGCGGCTGCCGGACTTCACGGCGATGACCTCGGCGCCGAGCATGCGCATCCGGGCCACGTTCAGCGCCTGGCGCCGGGTGTCGATCTCGCCCATGTAGATGGTGCATTCGAGACCGAACAGCGCGCAGGCGGTGGCCGTCGCGACACCGTGCTGACCGGCGCCGGTCTCCGCGATGACCCTGGTCTTGCCCATGCGCTTGGTGAGCAGGGCCTGGCCGAGGACGTTGTTGATCTTGTGCGAACCGGTGTGGTTCAGGTCCTCACGCTTGAGGAAGATCCGGGCGCCACCCGCCTCCGCGGCGAAGCGGGGAACCTCGGTGAACGCGCTCGGCCTGCCGGTGTAGTTGACGAGCAGGTCGTCCAGCTCGCGGGCGAACTCCGGGTCGTACTTGGCCTTTTCGTACTCTACGGCGACCTCGTCCACGGCGGCGACGAGGGCCTCCGGGATGAACTTGCCGCCGAACGCGCCGAAGTAGCCATCGGCGCTGGGGATTTGACCGTCGGGGTCTGGGATGAAGAACTCGCTGGGCATGCGGAAACCTCACGGTGAGTTTGTGGAAATGCACTAATCGCCGTGGGGGCGGGGGTTGTTCAGATGGCTGCGGGACCGTCGTGGCTGGTCGCGCAGTTCCCCGCGCCCCTAAAAGCCTGCTGCCATCGCATGCCGTTCACTTGCCCGGGTTCGTCTCCGATGACGTACCGCACTCTGCGGCCGTGTACCCGGCGTGCGGGCGCACGGCAACCACGGGGGCGGCAGCCGCGCGCGAGGCGGGCGTACCGGTCCGTGGGTGTCAGTGTGAGCGTCATCGGAGGAAACCCTACCGGTCGATCAGCTGCGGCCGTGGCGCAGTGCGGGGTGTTCGCCTGCCGCCACCAGGTCGGAGACCGCCGACTTGGGGTCGCGGCCGGTGACCAGGGACTCGCCCACCAGGACCGCGTCGGCGCCTGCGTTGGCGTAGGCGATGAGGTCGTGCGGGCCGCGGACGCCGGACTCGGCGATCTTGACGATGTGCGCCGGGATCTCGGGGGCGACGCGCTCGAAGGTGCCGCGGTCGACCTCAAGGGTCTTGAGGTTGCGGGCGTTGACGCCGATGATCTTGGCGCCCGCGTCGACCGCGCGGTCGACCTCGTCCTCGTCGTGGACCTCGACGATCGGGGTGAGGCCGATCGACTCGGCGCGCTCGATGAGGGACTCCAGGGCGGGCTGGTCCAGGGCCGCGACGATCAGCAGGGCGAGGTCGGCGCCGTAGGCCCGGGCCTCCCACAGCTGGTACGACGTGACGATGAAGTCCTTGCGGAGGACCGGGATGTCCACGCGGGCGCGGACGGCCTCCAGGTCGGCCAGCGAGCCGCCGAAGCGGCGCTGTTCGGTGAGGACGGAGATGACGGCGGCGCCGCCCGCCTCGTAGTCGGCGGCGAGGCCCGCCGGGTCGGCGATCGCGGCCAGCGCGCCCTTGGAGGGGCTGGAGCGCTTGACCTCGCAGATGACCTTGACGCCGTCGCCGCGCAGGGCTGCGACGCCGTCCTTGGCCGCGGGAGCCTTCGCCGCGCGCTCCTTGAGCTCGTCGAGGCTGACGCGCGCCTGCCGTTCCGCCAGGTCGGCACGGACTCCGTCGATGATCTCGTCGAGCACACTCACGCGAGCGGCCCCCTTCCGGACGGTGGAAAAGCCATGGTCACATCTGACCTCGATGGTATCCGGAGGAAGGCGTAGGCCTCGCATCCGGTTGACGCCGGTCCCACTACCTGGACATGTGCCGGTTGATCAAGGATGTAGCCAGCCACCGAACGGCAGGTTCCGGACAACAGTGAAGACCAGCACCAACGCGCCCAGGCCCCACAGCTGGACCCGGCCGAGCTCGATCCGCGCGGGCCGGCCGCGCGCCGCACGGACCACCCAGACGGTCCATACGACCGCGAAGGCCAGATAGCCCACCACGGCGATCGCGTTGTCCTGGAGCGCCGCCAGGAAGTCCCCGTGGATGAACTCGTGCGCGCTGCGCAGACCCCCGCAGCCGGGGCAGTACAGGCCGGTGAAGCGGTACAGGGGGCAGACGGGGTAGTGGCCCGGCTGGTTCGGGTCGACCGCGCCGACGTAGGCGAAGGCTCCGGCGACGGTCGCGAGGACGGCCGCGGGCACGGCGACGCGGTTCAGCACGGGGGCGGTACCGGGGGCGCGCGTCTGCGGCATGCTCTGGCTGTCGGCGTTCACGTCTCGCATTGTGCCCCCTGGCCCTTTCGTGCGGCACGCGCGCGTGAGGGGCGGTTCCCGGTGCCGGTGCACCAGGGCCGCCCCTCCACGAAGTGGTGGCTGACAGCCACGTCTCAGCTGTCGGCGTGCGCCGTCTTGCCGAGCAGCTCGGTCAGGTCCTGGGGACGGTCCTTGGGCATGCCCATTCCCATCGCGCTCATGACCCAGCCGACGATGCCGCCGACGACCGTGATCCCCATTCCGGCCCAGAAGCCGGCCGGCTGCGCCATCACCATGAAGGCGCCCGCGACCAAGAACCCGATGAAGATGATGGTGGTACCGGTCCAGGCGGCCAAAGTGTGACCGTGGCTGTTGCCCGCCATGACGTGCTCCTCGTTGCTGTGTACGTGTGTGAGCAGACGCTCGCGGTTCATTGTTCCGCACGCGTGCGGATGCGGTGCCCCGGGGTGGCCCCGCGCGCGGCGCGCTGAGTGGGCCGCGGGATGTCCGCTGCGGTGCCACCAGCGCCCCAAAGGGGCGCGGGGAACTGCGCGACCAGCCACGACGCAGCCGCACCCGACCGACGACGGACGTTTCCTCGCTCCCCCAGCGGAGCGCTACGCGCCGGTGGGGTCCTCGCCGCGGTCAAGGGCCTTCCAGATGTCCTCAGGGCGATCGGGGTCAACCACAGGAGCCCGCCGGGGGCGCGCCGCGCCGTTGCGTTCGTAGCGCCCGGACATGGCAGGCCAGCGGCGGCCGTAGAGCAGGGCGAGGAGGCCGGCCAGCAGGATCAGCCCGCCGCCGACCGCGGCGACGTACGGCCAGGCGGTGTGGTCGAAGGCGTGGACGACCGACGAGGTGTCGCCGGAGGCCTGCGCGGCCTTGTCGTCGAGCGCGGAGCTGTCGGTGGCACCGAGGAGGGCCGCGGCGACGATACCCGCGCCGGAGAGCGCGAGGAGGGCGGAGACCGCGAAGCGGCCCGTCCTGCGGACGGCGAAGACGGCGACGAGCGCGGCGAGGCCCACTATGGCGAGCGCCGCGGGCACACCCGTGACGTCGCTTCCCTTGGCGGACAGCGGGAACGCGTCGCCGGCCACCGTCGCGGTCCCCATCGACCAGCGCTGACGGGTGGCCAGCAGCGCCACGGCCGCGCCGAGTGCACCGCTCAGCAGGGCCACGGCGAGGCTACGGCGGCTGGCGCGCGCGGCGGGGCCTTCGCCTTCGGAACGGGGGTGTGGAACAGCAGCAGTCACGTAGTCCACTATCGCTCGAACCCCGGGCGAACCGTCACCCGGGGTTCATATGACCCTCGTCCTATTGCCCGAGCCGGTTCGCCGTGTGCACGGCGCGGAGGACCGCCGCCGCCTTGTTGCGGCACTCCTGGTCCTCCATCTCGGGGTCCGAGTCGGCGACGATTCCGGCGCCCGCCTGGACGTAGGCCGTGCCGTCGCGGAGCAGGGCCGTACGGATGGCGATGGCGGTGTCGGAGTCGCCCGCGAAGTCGAGGTAGCCGACGCAGCCGCCGTACAACCCCCTTCTGGACGGCTCCAGTTCGTCGATGATCTGCATCGCGCGGGGCTTGGGCGCGCCCGAGAGGGTGCCGGCCGGGAAGCAGGCCGTGAGGACGTCGAAGGCGGTACGGCCGGGCGCCACGCGGCCGGTCACCGTCGAGACGATGTGCATCACGTGGGAGTACCGCTCGACGGACATGAAGTCGACGACCTCGACCGAGCCGGGCTCGCAGACCCTGCCCAAATCGTTACGCCCGAGGTCGACCAGCATGAGGTGTTCGGCGCGCTCCTTGGGGTCGGCGAGGAGTTCGTCGGCGAGGGCCTGGTCCTCCTGCGGGGTCGCCCCGCGGTGCCGGGTGCCGGCGATCGGGTGGACCATCGCGCGGCCGTCCTCGACCTTGACGAGGGCCTCCGGCGAGGAGCCCACGACGTCGAAGCCGTCGAAGCGGAACAGGTACATGTACGGCGACGGGTTGGTCGCCCGCAGCACCCGGTACACGTCCAACGCGCTTGCCGTGCACGGTGTTTCGAAGCGCTGCGAGGGGACGACCTGGAAGGCCTCGCCCGCGCGGATGCGCTCCTTGATGTCCTCGACGGCCTCCTTGAAGTCGGGGCCGCCCCACAGCGCGGTGTACTCGGGGAGCTCGGAGGGCGGGAGCTGGGCGGGCGGCTGGGCCACCGCGCGGGAGAGATCCGCCTCCATGGCGTCGAGGCGGGCGATCGCGTCCGCGTGGGCCTCGTCGACGCCGGTGTCGAGGTCGTTGTGGTTGATCGCGTTGGCGATCAGCAGGACCGAGCCCTCCCAGTGGTCCATCACGGCGAGGTCGCTGGTGAGGAGCATGGTCAGCTCGGGGAGTTCGAGGTCGTCGCGCTCGCCCGGGCCGATCTTCTCCAGGCGGCGGACGATGTCGTAGCCGAGATAGCCGACCATGCCGCCGGTGAAGGGCGGCAGGCCCTCCTGGTGGGGGGTGTGCAGGGTCTCGATGGTGGCGCGCAGGGCGGCGAGCGGGTCGCCGTCGACCGGGACGCCGACGGGCGGGGTGCCGAGCCAGTGGGCCTGGCCCTCGCGGGCTGTCAGGGTGGCGGCACTTCGCACACCCACGAACGAATATCGGGACCAGGAGCGGCCGTTCTCCGCGGACTCCAGGAGGAAGGTGCCGGGGCGCTCCGCGGCGAGTTTGCGGTAGAGCGCGACCGGGGTGTCGCCGTCGGCGAGGAGCTTGCGGGTGACCGGGATGACGCGACGGTCGGTGGCCAGCTTGCGGAACGTCTCAAGGTCCATGGCGGCTGACCCTACTGATCCGAGGCGGCGGCACTGGAGTCGGCGCCGTCCTTGAGGAGCACGTCGGCGTCGAAGCAGGTGCGGGCGCCGGTGTGGCAGGCGGCGCCGACCTGGTCGACCTTCACGAGGACCGTGTCGGCGTCGCAGTCCAGGGCGACGGACTTCACGTGCTGGAAGTGGCCGGAGGTGTCGCCCTTCACCCAGTACTCGCGGCGGCTGCGGGACCAGTACGTGCAGCGGCCCGTCGTCAGGGTGCGATGCAGCGCCTCGTCGTCCATCCAGCCGAGCATGAGCACCTCACCGGTGTCGTACTGCTGGGCGATCGCGGGGACGAGCCCGTCGGCGCTGCGCTTGAGGCGGGCGGCGATCTCGGGATCGAGGCTGCTGGGCTGGGGCGTGCTGGTCATGGGGCCATTGTGCCGCGCCGCACTGACAGTCCCGGCCGGGCGTCCACTGTGCGGACCGGACGGGCGGTCGTAGGCTGACGGTATGTCGACCTTCGCCAAGCGTGAACGACTTCTTCTCGCCGATCTCCTGGAGACCGCGGGTCCGGACGCCCCGACTCTCTGCGAGGGGTGGCGGACCCGTGACCTCGCCGCGCACGTGGTGGTGCGCGAGCGCCGTGCCGACGCCGCCGGCGGCATCATGATCAAGCAGCTCGCACCGCGGCTGGAGCGGGTGATGACGGAGTTCGCGGCGAAGCCGTACGAGGAGCTGGTCCAGCTCATCCGTACGGGCCCGCCGCGCTTCTCGCCCTTCCAGCTCAAGCAGCTCGACGAGGCGTCCAACACGGTCGAGTTCTACGTCCACACGGAGGACGTACGGCGGGCTCAGCCGGAGTGGACTCCGCGTGAGCTGGACCCGGTGTTCCAGGACGCCCTGTGGTCGCGCCTTGAGCGCATGGCCCGGCTGGTGGGCCGCACCGCGCCGACCGGGCTTGTACTGCGCCGCCCGGACGGCCAGACGGCGGTCGCTCACAAGGGGGCGCCGGTCGTGACGGTCACCGGTGAGCCCTCGGAGCTGCTGCTGTTCGCACACGGGCGGCAGAGCGCGGCCAAGGTGGAACTGGACGGCGACGAGAACGCGATCGCCAAGCTCCAGGAGGCCAAGCAGCTGGGGATCTGAGCCCGCGGTCGTCGACTGGCCGGGTCAGCCGGGCAGTTCGGCCCGGCGCAGGTCGCGGACGCACAGCGCGATGACCCCGCCGAGACCGCAGACCACCGCGCTGACCACGAACACCGGGCCCGTGCCCCAGGCGCCGATCGCGGCGGCCGACAGCGGCATGCTCAGCGGGGCGAAGCCGAGGCTGACCAGGCCGGACACGGCGGTGACGCGGCCGAGGTAGGCCGGGTCGGTCTGGGTCTGCAGCAGGGCTCCGCACATCGCCCCGCTGAGACCGGCGAGCACCCCGATGAGCAGGGCGATGCCGACGGCCGCGACGACGCCCGGGACGTAGGCGAGGGCACCGATCGCGACGGAACCGGCGATGATCGACCAGCCGGCGATCCGTCCGGCGTGCGGCAGCCGCCCCCGTACGGTCAGCAGCAGCGCGGCGGCCCCTGCACCGGTTCCGAAGCCTGAGAGCACCCAGCCCATGCCGGACGCGCCCCACCCGCGCTCGTCCGCCAGCAGGGTCAGGCCCACGTTGAGCGGGCCCACGAAACCGAGGTCGCCGAGCGCGATGGCCAGCATCAGCGGGGCGAGGACGCGGTGGCCGCGGATGTAGCGCAGGCCGGCCCGGAGGTCGCCGAGAGGGGATGCCGGCCGGTCGTCGGCCTTGTCGTCCGTCCGCAGTTCCCGCATCCGTACGGAGATCAGCAGCGGCACCGACACCGCGATCAGCAGCCCGGCGAACGCGAACGCCGCCGCCGCGCCGCCGATCGCCACGCCCAGGCCGCCGAGCGGGGCGCCGACGATGCTCGCGAAGCGGATGCCGAGTCCCCGCATGCCCTGCACGCGCGCGAGTTGGTCGCGGCTCGTCACGCGCGCGGGGAGTGCGCCCACCGCCGGCATGAACACCGCGTCGACCGTCCCGAACACCACGGCGAGCAGCGCCAGCGGCCACAGTCCCGGGCTCGTCAGGAAGAGCAGCGCGGCCACGGCCAGCACCGCCGCGCAGCGCACCGCGTCACTCCCGATGACCACCCTGCGCGGCCCGAACCGGTCGGCGACGACTCCCCCGCCGAGCATCAACAGGGCCCGCGGCACCGCGCTGGCCGCCATCACGACCCCCGCCTGGGTGGGCGAACCGGCCTGCACGGCGGCCCAGGACAGGGCGATGTAGTACACGCTGTCGCCGACCATGGACGCCGTGTACGCACCGAGCCAGCGCAGGACGTTGGGGTCGCGGTGGGCGGGTCTGCCGGTGGTCGTGCCGGGGGCTATGAGTGTGGCGGTCACGGGAGTTCGTCCTCTCCTGGGCTCAGACACGGAACGGGAAGCCGTACACGTGGATGGCGACGTTCTCGCGCCCTTCGGCGTCGCCGGACCGGCTCTTCTCGTCGTACTTCCGCACCAGGGCGACCAACTCCTCGCGGAGTTCGTTCAGTTCGGCCGGGTTCAGCCGGAAGAGGGACTCGCTGTCGGGTGCCGCGGCGTTCCATTCGGGGCCCCAGGTGAGGCGCTCGTCGAGGTAGCGGCGGTACATGTCGGTGCGCTGCTCGTGGAAGAGACGGGTTGCCGCGAGGTGCGCGGCCGCCTTCTCCGGTGCGTCCCGGAAGTCCTTGTCGCGGATGCTCACGCCCTCCGAGGAGGGCTGCCACCACCGCTCCCGTCCGTCCGCGCTCTGCGGTGCGGCCTCTTCGATCAGCCCGTGCTCGGCGAGCTTGCGCAGGTGGTAACTGACCAACGAGACAGCCTCGTCGACCTGCTCGGCGAGCTGGGAGGCCGTTGCCTTCTCCGCCACGCACAGACCTCGGTACAGCTGCATTCGGAGCGGATGAGCGAGGGCTTTGAGCGTGCCCACGTCGGTGATGGGACGGCTTCCTTTGGCTGTCATGTACGCCACCGTAGATGCGAAAGGAAAGTTGCGCAATATTTTTTGCGCAACTTTCCTTTCGCATCTGCCCACAAGTAAGCCCCGGTCGCCAGGCAACCGGGGCTTACAACACGTCTCAGAGCATCACCTCACGGGGTGACCCGCCTCCCGCAACGCCTGCTTCACCTCGCCGATCCGCAGATCCCCGAAGTGGAAGACAGAGGCCGCCAGCACCGCGTCCGCCCCCGCCGCCACCGCCGGCGGAAAGTCCGCGAGCTTGCCCGCGCCCCCGGAGGCGATGACCGGCACGGTCACGTGCTTGCGTACCGCCGCGATCATCTCCAGGTCGTAGCCGTCCTTCGTGCCGTCCGCGTCCATCGAGTTGAGCAGGATCTCCCCCGCCCCCAACTCGGCGGCCCGGTGCGCCCATTCGACGGCGTCGATGCCGGTGCCCTTGCGGCCGCCGTGAGTGGTGACCTCGAAGGAACCCGAGTCCGTACGGCGCGCGTCCACGGACAGCACCAGCACCTGCCGGCCGAACCGCTCCGCGATCTCCCGGATCAGCTCCGGCCGCGTGATCGCCGCCGTGTTGACGCCGACCTTGTCCGCGCCCGCGCGCAGCAGCTTGTCCACGTCCTCGGCCGTGCGGACGCCGCCGCCGACCGTGAGCGGGATGAAGACCTGCTCGGCGGTGCGGCGGACCACGTCGTACGTCGTCTCGCGGTTGCCGGAGGACGCGGTGATGTCCAGGAAGGTCAACTCGTCGGCGCCCTCGGCGTCGTAGACCTTGGCCATCTCGACGGGGTCGCCCGCGTCGCGCAGGTTCTGGAAGTTGACGCCCTTGACGACCCGGCCGTTGTCCACGTCCAGGCAGGGGATGACTCGTACGGCCAAGGTCATGCGGACCCCCCGGTGTCCCCGCCGGAGCGGTACGCCTCCACCTCGACCTCGACGACCAGGCTCGGGTCGACGAAGCCGGACACGATGATCATCGAGGCGGCGGGCCGGATCGCGTCGAAGAGTTCCTTGTGTGCGCGGCCCACGTCCTCAACGTCCCGGGCGTGGGTGATGTACATACGGGTGCGCACCACATCAGCGGGGCCGAGACCCAGTTGCTCCAGCGCCGAGAACGCGACGTTGAACGCGTTGACCGTCTGCTCGTAGGGACCGCCCCCGGCGATCTCGCCGTCCACTATCGATGTGCACCCGGAGACCAGCACCAGGCCGTTGGGCAGCTCCACCGCGCGGGAGTAGCCGAAGGCGTCCTCCCAGGGCGCGTCGGTCGACACGCGTCGTAGCTCGGTCACCGGGCCACCGCCTCCAGGGCCTCTTCCAGGGTGAACGCCTTCGCGTACAGGGCCTTCCCGACGATGGAGCCCTCGACACCGAGCGGGACCAGCTCGGAGATGGCACGGAGGTCGTCGAGCGACGACACACCACCGGAGGCCACCACCGGGCGGTCGGTCGCCGCGCAGACGTTGCGCAGCAGCTCCAGGTTGGGGCCCTGGAGGGTGCCGTCCTTGGCGATGTCGGTGACCACGTACCGCGCGCAGCCCTCGGAGTTGAGGCGGTCCAGCGTCTCGTAGAGGTCGCCGCCGTCGCGGGTCCAGCCGCGTCCGCGCAGGGTCGTGCCGCGTACGTCGAGGCCGACCGCGATCTTGTCGCCGTGCTGGGCGATGACCTTGGCGACCCACTCCGGGGTCTCCAGCGCGGCGGTGCCGAGGTTCACCCGGGTGCAGCCGGTGGCGAGGGCGGCGGCGAGGGTGTCGTCGTCGCGGATGCCGCCGGACAGCTCGACCTTGATGTCCATGGCGCCGGCGACCTCGGCGATGAGCTTGCGGTTGTCGCCGGTGCCGAACGCGGCGTCCAGGTCGACGAGGTGCAGCCACTCGGCGCCGGAGCGCTGCCAGGCGAGGGCGGCCTCCAGGGGGGAGCCGTAGGAGGTCTCGGTCCCGGACTCGCCGTGCACGAGGCGGACGGCCTGGCCGTCGCGGACGTCCACGGCGGGGAGGAGTTCGAGCTTCGAAGGCATCAGAGGGTTCCGATCCAGTTGTTCAGCAGCTGCGCTCCGGCGTCGCCGGACTTCTCGGGGTGGAACTGCGTGGCCCACAGGGCGCCGTTCTCCACGGCGGCCACGAAGGGCTTGCCGTGCGTCGACCAGGTCACCAGGGGGGCGCGCATCGCCGGGTTCACGACTTCGAGGGTCCAGTCGTGGACGGCGTAGGAGTGCACGAAGTAGAAGCGCGCGTCCGCGTCGAGCCCGGCGAAGAGCTGGGAGCCCGCCGGGGTGTCCACGGTGTTCCAGCCCATGTGGGGCACGATCTCGGCCTGCAACGGCTCGACCGAGCCGGGCCACTCGTCCAGGCCCTCGGTCTCCACGCCGTGCTCGATGCCCCGCGCGAACAGGATCTGCATGCCGACGCAGATGCCCATCACCGGGCGCCCGCCGGCCAGCCGACGCCCGACGATCCAGTCGCCGCGCGCCTCCTTCAGTCCCTGCATACAGGCGGCGAAGGCGCCGACACCCGGCACCAGCAGGCCGTCCGCGTTCATGGCCTTGTCGTAGTCACGCGTTATCTCGACCTCGGCACCGGTGCGCGCGAGGGCGCGCTCGGCGGACCGGACGTTCCCGAAGCCGTAGTCGAAGACGACGACCTTCTTCGACGCGTTCTTCGCCGCGCTCAATTCCACACCGCCAACCGCATGACCCCCGCGACCAGACACATCCCCGCGCCGATGGAGACCAGCACGATGAGGCTCGCCGGCATCTTCTGCTTGACGAAGGAGTAGACCCCGCCGAGGAGGAAGAGTCCGACGACGATCAGGAGGCTGGAGAGGCCGGTCACAGCGCGCCCTTCGTGGAAGGGAGGATGCCGGCCGCGCGCGGGTCGCGCTCGGAGGCGTACCGCAGGGCGCGGGCGAGCGCCTTGAACTGGCACTCCACGATGTGGTGCGCGTTGCGCCCGTACGGCACGTGCACATGAAGCGCGATCTGGGCCTGGGCGACGAAGGACTCCAGGATGTGCCGGGTCATCGTCGTGTCGTACTCGCCGATCATCGGCGCCATCTTCTCGGGCTCGGTGTGCACGAGATACGGGCGGCCGGACAGGTCGACGGTCACCTGCGCGAGGGACTCGTCCAGCGGGACCGTGCAGTTGCCGAACCGGTAGATCCCCACCTTGTCGCCGAGCGCCTGCTTGAAGGCGGCGCCGAGGGCGAGGGCGGTGTCCTCGATGGTGTGGTGCGAGTCGATGTGCAGATCGCCCTCGGTCTTCACCGTGAGATCGAACAGACCGTGCCGGCCGAGTTGGTCGAGCATGTGGTCGTAGAAGCCGACTCCTGTCGACACGTCGACCTTGCCGTGCCCGTCGAGATCGATCTCGACGAGGACCGACGTCTCCTTGGTCGCCCGCTCCACCCGTCCTACGCGGTTCATGTGCTCTGCTCCTTCATCAACTCACGGACCGCGTCGAGGAACGCGTCGTTCTCTTCGGGGGTTCCGGCGGAGACCCGCAGCCACCCCGGGATGCCGTTGTCCCTGACCAGGACGCCCTGGTCGAGGATCTCCTGCCAGGCGGTGTGCGAGTCCGCGAACCGCCCGAACTGCACGAAGTTCGCGTCGGACTCGACGACTTCACACCCGAGGGCCCTCAACTCGCCCACCAGCCGGTCCCGTTCGGACTTCAGCTGCTCGACATACCCCAGCAGCGTGTCGGTGTGCTCCAGGGCGGCCAGCGCGGTCGCCTGGGTGACGGCGGACAAGTGGTAGGGCAGCCGTACGAGTTGGACGGCGTCGACGACCGCCGGGTGCGCGGCGAGATAGCCGAGGCGGAGCCCCGCCGCCCCGAAGGCCTTCGACATCGTCCGCGAGACGACGAGATTCGGCCGACCTTCGAGCAGCGGCAGCAGCGAGTCGCCGTGGCTGAACTCGATGTACGCCTCGTCGACGATCACCATCGACGGCTTGGCGGCCTGCGCGGCGTCGTACAGCGCGACGACGGTCTCGGGCGGAACCGCGTTGCCCGTGGGGTTGTTGGGGGTCGTGACGAACACGACGTCGGGCTTGTTCTCGGCGATCCACCGCTCGGCGGCGGCGAGATCGATCGTGAAGTCCTCGTTGCGCGGACCGGAGATCCAACCGGTCCCCGTGCCGCGCGCGATGAGCGCGTGCATCGAGTACGACGGCTCGAAGCCGATCGCCGTACGGCCGGGTCCGCCGAAGGTCTGCAGCAGCTGCTGGATGACCTCGTTGGAGCCGTTGGCCGCCCACACGTTCTCGACGCCGACGCGGTAACTCCCGGTCTTCGTGAGGTAGTTGGCCAGCTCGGTGCGCAGCTCCACGGCGTCCCGGTCGGGGTAGCGGTTGAGATCGCGGGCGGCCTCGCGGACGCGCTCGGCGATGCGCTCGACCAGCGCCTCGGGCAGCGGGTAGGGGTTCTCGTTGGTGTTCAGCCGTACGGGCACGTCCAACTGGGGCGCGCCGTAAGGGGACTTGCCGCGCAGCTCGTCCCGTACCGGAAGATCGTCGATTCCGAAGCTCACTTGCCGGGCACCTTCCAACCGAACCTTGCCTTGACCGCCGCGCCATGTGCGGGCAGGTCCTCCGCCTCCGCCAGCGTCACCACGTGATGCGCCACGTCCGCCAGCGCGTCCTTCGTGTAGTCGACGATGTGGATGCCGCGCAGGAAGGACTGCACGGACAGGCCGGAGGAGTGGCAGGCGCAACCCCCGGTCGGCAGCACGTGGTTGGAGCCGGCCGCGTAGTCGCCGAGGGAGACGGGCGCCCAGGGTCCGACGAAGATCGCGCCGGCGTTCCGCACCCGGTCGGCGACCGCAGCGGCATCCGCCGTCTGGATCTCCAGGTGCTCGGCACCGTAAGCGTCCACGACCCGCAACCCCTCGTCGATGCCGTCGACGAGGACGATCGCGGACTGCCGGCCGGCCAGTGCCGGGGCGATCCGGTCCTCGATGTGCTTGGTGGCCGCGACCTGCGGTTCGAGTTCCTTCTCGACGGCGTCCGCGAGCGTCACGGAGTCCGTGACCAGGACGGCCGCGGCGAGCGGGTCGTGCTCGGCCTGGCTGATCAGGTCGGCGGCGACGTGCACCGGGTCGGCGGTGTCGTCGGCGAGGACCGCGATCTCGGTCGGGCCGGCCTCGGTGTCGATGCCGATCTTGCCGGTGAAGTAGCGCTTGGCGGCTGCGACCCAGATGTTGCCGGGGCCGGTGACCATGTTGGCCGGGGCGCAGGACTCGGTGCCGTGGGCGAACATCGCGACGGCCTGGGCGCCACCGACGGCGTAGACCTCGTCGACGCCGAGCAGTGCGCAGGCGGCGAGGATCGTCGGGTGCGGCAGACCGCCGAAGTCCGCCTGCGGAGGCGAGGCGAGCGCGACGGACCCGACGCCGGCCTCCTGGGCCGGGACGACGTTCATGATCACGGACGACGGGTACACGGACCGCCCGCCGGGCGCGTACAGCCCCACCCGGTCGACCGGCACCCACTTCTCGGTGACCGAACCGCCGGGCACGACCTGCGTGGTGTGGGTCGTACGGCGCTGCTCGCGGTGGACGAGCCGGGCGCGCCGGATGGACTCCTCCAGGGCCGCGCGCACGTCCGGGTCGAGCCGCTCCAGCGCGTCGCTGAGCGCCTGTGCCGGGACCCGTACCTGCTCCAGGCGTACGCCGTCGAACTTCTCGGCGAAGTCGATCAGCGCCGCGTCGCCCCGATGATGCACGGCCTCGCAGATCGGCCGCACCTTCTCCAGGGCGGCCGAGACGTCGAAGTCGGCTCGGGGCAGCAGGTCGCGCAGGGCGGGTCCCTCGGGGAGGGCGTCGCCGCGCAGATCGATTCGGGAGATCACGGGGCCAATTCTCTCAGACTGAGATCGGGCGCCGCTCACGCATATCAATGGCTGATACAGAACGTGGCCGGAACCTGGAAGATCCCCTTCACGTCTAGTGTTCCGGGGGTTACTCAGCGGGCATGAACAGCTGTGCGAAACCCGTGAGTAGTTGAGAGGGATGAAAGAGCAGTGACCGAGAGTGCCGGCATCCGCGCGGGGGATGTGCCGGACGATGCGACCGCCGCCGAGGCCGGTATGTGGCAGGCCTTCCGTAACGGCAGCGTGTACGACCTGAGCAGCGGCGACACCGTCGTCGACGATCCGCACGGCGGACATCCGTGGGGCCCCGAGCGGACCGTACGGGCACGGTTCGTGTGCTGGCTGCTCCTCGACGGACCGCCCGCGCTGTCGGGCCGGGTGGCCTCCCTGAAACTCACCGGAGTGCAGATCAGCGGCGTCCTGGACCTGGCGGGCGGCAGCGTCACGCCGTACGTCGAGCTGAAGGGCTGCCGTTTCGAGCGGGAGGTGCTGCTGCCGGAGGCCCGCTTCCAGACCGTACGGCTGGTGGACTGCTCGGTGCCGCGACTGGAGGCGGCGCGGGTGCACACGGAGGGTGACCTGCATCTGCCCCGCTGCCGCTTCCACAACGGCGTACGGCTGACCGACGCGCACATCGGCACCGATCTGCTGCTGAACCAGGCGATCGTCTACCGGGACCGCACCGGGCGTTCGATCGCCGCCGACGGCATGACCGTGGGCCAGGATCTGCAGGCCGAACTCCTCGAATCACACGGCGAGTTGAGCCTGCGCAGCGCCAAGGTGGGCGTCTCGCTGAGCCTGCGCGGCGCCCGGCTGGCCAACCCGTACACCCGACTCGCCCTGAACGCGCCCCAGTTGACCGTCGGCCGCACCCTGTACCTCACCCCGGCCGGTGTCGGCGGCCCCTGGCTGAGCGGTACAACTCCCGCGCGCGGGACGCGTATCCAGCGTTTCTCGTGCCAGGGCGGGGTGCGGCTGGACGACGGGCGGTTCGGGGACGCGGTGGACCTGGAGCGGGCCCGGTTCACCTTCACGGAAGACCAGGAGCTGTCGCTGCTGCGCATCCAGGCGCCCGAGTTGCGCTTCCTCGGGGAGCGGCCGCAGCGCGGCAAGGTGGTGCTGTCGGGGGCGCGGGTCGTCAACCTCATTGACCGGGCGAGCAGTTGGCCAGGGCCGGGCAACCTGCACATGGGCGGCTTCGCGTACGAGAACCTCGTACCGCAGGGCCCGTTCCCGCTGGACTCCCGCCTCGACTGGGTGGCGGCGGCGACCCCCGAGTACGCCCCGGAGCCGTACGAGCGGCTCGCGACCGTGCTGCGCAACGCCGGTGAGGACGAGGACGCGCGCGAGGTGCTGCTCGCCAAGCAGCGGCGGCGCCGGGAGAGCCTGCCGGTCGCGGCGAAGGTGTGGGGGGTCGTGCAGGACTGGGCGGTCGCCTACGGGTACCGGCCCGGCCGGGCCGCCGTATGGATGGCGGTGCTGTGGGCGGCGAGCTCGCTGGCCTTCGCGCACGCCGACCACGCGCCGGTGAGCGGGAACGGACATCCGCCGTGGAGCCCCGCCCTGTTCGCGCTGGACCTGCTGCTGCCGGTGATCGACCTGGGGCAGGCGGGCCAGTGGCAGCTGCACGGCGGCTGGCAGTGGCTGTCGGTGGCGCTGATCCTGCTGGGGTGGATCCTGGCGACGACGGTCGCGGCGGGCGCCACACGGCTGCTCAGACGCGGGTAGCGACCCGCCCGCAAGGGCCCCGGGCACAGCACCCGAACAGTTGAGCAACAGTCACCTTTTACTTGCCCTTGACCGGGGCGCGTACAACTTTCAGCCGGGTACTCAAACGGTCTGGCGCACTCCGGATCGGCGGTCTTTCAATGGTCGACACCATGGCTCTGCTGCGCGCGTTCATCCGCACCGCCCGGATGGCAAGGAACACCTCGCGGCTCGCCGCCGGGCTGCCGACCGACGACGAGGTCCTCCTCGACGCGCCCGACGACCGGCTCGGCCCCGCGCTGGTCGCGGCCGGGCGCGGCGAGTACGGGCCCGCCTCCGACCTGCTCGCCGCCACGCGCGCGGCCGCCGAGTGGGAGGACCGCGAGCGCCACACCCGCCGGCTCGCCGCGTTCGCCCGCTCCCGCCCCGAGTGGCTGGACGACTGGTGCGCGGCCGCCCCGCAGAACCCGGACGCGCTCCTCCTCACGGCCCAGCTGGCGATGGACCGCGGCTGGGAGTCGCCGGCCCGCGCCGAACTGCTCCGTGAACTGAGCCCGCTGATCACGGCGGCGGCCGAGGC
Source organism: Streptomyces sp. P5F9 (assembly GCF_057961495.1). Lineage (NCBI taxonomy): Bacteria > Bacillati > Actinomycetota > Actinomycetes > Kitasatosporales > Streptomycetaceae > Streptomyces > Streptomyces sp. P5F9. Next base: position 22,129 of record NZ_JBXVPZ010000106.1, read on the forward strand.
CGAGCCGCGCGACCCGGTGCCGTGGCGCATCGCCCTGGACCGGGCGCGGGGCACGAACGCCGGGCCCGCCGAGTTCGAGCGGCTGTGGGGCGAGGCGGTCCGCCGCTCCCCGCACCACTACGGCTGCCATGTGGCGGCCCTCCAGTACCTGTCGGCGGCCTGCTGCGCGCAGTGGGGCGACACGCCCCACACCGCCCGCTGCTCCCACCGCGAGTGCTTCGACTTCGCCGAACCGGCCGCCCAGGACGCCCTGCCCGGCTCGCTCGTCCAGGCCCTGCCGGTACGCGTGGCCTTCGCCTGCCTGACCTACGGCTGCGCTCCTACGGTGCCCCGCGCCCGCCTGGACGCGGCGGCCGACCTGGCCATAGCCCTCTCGGCCACGTACGCGGCGGCCGACCCGTGGCCCGCAGAGGTCCGCAACCTCCTGACATACGTCCTCATCCGCCTGGAACGGTGGACGGACGCTCTCGACCAACTCCGCCTGATCGGCCAGTACGCGACGTCGTTCCCCTGGGACCGGATCTCCGACGACCCGCTGGGCCAGTTCCTCGAAATCCGGGACGGCGTACGGATGGCAGTGGCCTCGGACATCCCCCTCGGCGGCCCGATTCCCCCGGCTCTGCGGGCGATCCCGACGCAGCCGTGGGCCTTCGAGGACGCACCCGGGTATCCACGGAGTGAGCACGGCGGACGTGCCCGCTCCGGCGACCATTAGGCTTTTGCGCCGTGACCACCGTCCGGCTGCCGCTCTTCCCCCTGAACTCGGTTCTGTTCCCGGGGCTCGTGCTTCCTCTGAACATTTTCGAGGAGCGCTATCGCGCCATGATGCGCGATCTGCTCAAGACCCCTGAGGAGGAATCGCGCCGATTCGCCGTCGTGGCCATCCGCGACGGCCACGAGGTGGCATCGACCGCCCCGGGCATGCCCGACCAGACGGCCGTGCCCGAACGCGGCCCCGCGGCCGGCTTCGGCCCCGACCCGCTCAAGGCCTTCCACTCGGTGGGCTGCGTGGCCGACGCGGCCACGATCCGCGAGCGCGCCGACGGCAGCTTCGAGGTACTGGCGACAGGCACGACCCGCATGCGACTGCTCTCCGTGGACGCCTCGGGCCCGTTCCTGACGGCCGAGCTGGAGGAACTGCCCGAGGAGAAGGGCGACGAGGCAGGCGCGCTTGCCGAGGGCGTGCTACGCGCGTTCCGCCAATACCAAAAACGCCTGGCGGGCGCCCGCGAACGCACCCTGTCCACGGGCGAGGCCGAACTCCCCGACGAGCCGGCCGTGGTCTCGTACCTGGTCGCGGCGGCGATGATGCTGGACACGGCGACCAAACAACGCCTCCTCCAGGCCCCCGACACCGCCTCCCGCCTACGCGACGAACTGAAACTCCTCCGCTCCGAGACGGCCATCATCCGCAACCTGCCGTCCCTGCCGGCATCGGACCTGACCCGAGGCCCGACAAGCCTGAACTGACCCCGGAAACCTGACAAACTGATGGCCAAGAAGCCAAAACAACAACAGTCGGGCGGCACTCCCGCGACGGTCGTCCTGACGACCGCGGGGGTGCCGTACGAACTCCACGCCTACGACCACGACCCGTCCCACCCCTCCTACGGCGAGGAGGCGGCCGAGGCGATGGGTGTCTCCCCGGACCGCGTCTTCAAGACCTTGCTCGCGGACGTCGACGGCACCCTGACCGTGGCCGTAGTCCCGGTGGCAGGCCAACTGGACCTGAAGGCCCTCGCCGCGGCGGTAGGCGGCAAACGCGCCACGATGGCCGACCCCACCCTCGCCGAACGCACCACGGGCTACGTCCGAGGCGGCATCTCCCCCCTGGGCCAGCGCAAAAAACTCCGCACAGTCCTGGACGCCTCGGCCACCACCCACCCCACCATCTGCGTCTCGGCCGGCCGCCGCGGCCTGGAGGTCGAACTCTCCCCCGAGGACCTGAAAACCCTCACGGATGCGGTACTGGCACCCATCGGCCGTGCGTAACCTCTCGACGCCGTCCCGGTCCTGGGTTAAGCACAAGAGACATGTCGAAGAAAACGCGGAAACGAAAGTGGCGCATCAGAAAGCACCGGGCCAATCATGGGCGCCGGCCGGCGTAGGCGTTTCGGACACCTCTCTGAAGGCCGGCGGGCAAACCAGCCTGTCCGGCGTTCCTTGGGACGCGACCTCTCAACGCAGGCCGGCTACATCCGGCCTGTCCGGCACCGCTCAACACAGGCCCGCGTAATTCAGCCCGTCCGGCGTTTGAGGACGAGGCCGTTCAGGCCGAAGCAGGGGTCTGGGGGCGGAGCCCCCAGACCCCTGCTTCGGCCTGAAC
>NZ_JBXVPZ010000107.1:0-24407 GCF_057961495.1 Streptomyces sp. P5F9
ACCCACCACGCCCCGGCGGACGAGTCCGCCACCGCCCCTGACGACGACGCCGGAGGCTCCCGGCCACTGCGTCGGCGGGTCAGGGGTGCCACCCTTCGTACGGGCGCCGACGCCGCCGCCCAGCAAGCCGCCCGGCAGGCCCCCCGGCCCGCCGACGCGGACGCCGTCCGCTCGGCCCTCGAAGAGTTCGAGGCCGCCGTAGAGCAGGCACATCGCGACAGCGACACCCTCACGGGCCTGCGTGCCCCGGACGCGAACCACCCGCACGACCGGAACCACCTCCCGAAAGGAGCGGAGCAGTGAGTACGTCGACAGGTGACACTCCCACGGGGGGCACCACGCCGGCCGATCTGCAGGCAGCCGCGGCCGATTTCAACTGGCTGCTCAACCGTTTCGCGACGGAGACCGCGGGTGTCGTCGACGCCATCGCGGTGTCCTCCGACGGCCTGCTGATCGCCGTGGCCGAACTGCGTGAACACGCCCACTCGGAGCGGCTCGGGGCCATCGTCTCCGGCATCACGAGCCTCGCCGCCGGAGCCTCCGGCAACTACGGTCTCGGCGGCCTGAACAAGGTCATCATCGACCTGGAGGGCGGCCACGTCCTCGTCTCCGCGATCGGCAGCGGCGCCGTCCTCGGCGTCGTCACCGACAAGGAGGCCAAGCTCGGCAACATCGCCTACGAGATGACGCTGTTCGCCAACCGTGCCGGTTCCGCGCTCAACCCCCAGCTGGTGCTCCAGCTGAAGAACAGCGTCGGCGCCGCTTCGGCTCGGTGACCGGTCCCCGACCGGTCGAGAGAGGAACAGCCACACATGCCCGACGGCCGCACTCCGAGCGGTGCCGGCGCGGACGGGGCCACACCCCCGGGTCGCGATCCGGTGCGCACGCCTTCCGCCGTACGGCCGTTCCTGGTCACCGCCGGCCGGGTGGCGGGTGCGGGTGCGGCCGCCTCCGGGCGGCCGATCCCGGTCGAGACCCAGGTGGTGGCCACGGCCGCCGGGCTCGACGTGCTCGACCGGCTCTCCTTCGAGCAGCACGACATCGTCGCCGCCTGCCGGCAGCCGCAGTCCCTCGCGGAGATCGCGGCCCGGCTGCGGCTGCACCTGAACGTGGTGCGGGTCCTCGCCGAGGACCTGCGTGCCGCCGGGCAGTTGACGGTGCACGTGCCCAACTCCGACATCACCCATGACGCAACCGTCCTGCGAAGGGTCATCGATGGCCTCCGCGCCATCCCCAACTCCCGGGGAGTACTCCGTGACACCGACTGAACCGGTCGCCCGCGGTGCGGCTGCACAGACCGCCGTACGACCGCCGCTGCCGGTGAAGATGGTCGTCGCGGGCGGCTTCGGCGTGGGCAAGACCACCACCGTGGGCGCGATCTCCGAGATCGAGCCGCTCACCACCGAGGCCGCCATCACCGAGGTCGCGGCGGGCGTGGACGACCTGTCCCACACCCCGCGCAAGACCACCACCACGGTCGCGATGGACTTCGGCTGCATCACCATCGACCCCACGCTGAAGCTGTACCTCTTCGGTACGCCCGGGCAGGACCGGTTCGGCTTCATGTGGGACGACATCGTGGAGGGCGCGGTCGGCGGTCTCGTCATCGTCGACACCCGGCGCCTCGACGACTGCTACGCCGCGGTCGACTACTTCGAGCACAAGCAGATCCCGTTCGCGGTCGCCCTCAACGCCTTCGACGGCAAGATCGAGCACTCCCTGGACGAGGTCCGCTGGGCCCTGGACGTCAACGAGCGCGTCCCGGTCCTCGCCTTCGACGCCCGCGAACGCGGCTCGGTGCGGGACGCGTTGCTGGTCGTGCTGGAGCTGGCGCTGGCGCGCACGGAGAACTGACGGCAAAGGAAAGGGAGATGGGGAGGGCCGTTGCCGGTCCTCCCCATCTCCCTTTGCGTACAGGGGTGTTCAGTGGCTCAGTTGCTCCTGCGAACCCCGGGTGACACCGCGAGTCGTGCGATGCCCCAGAAGACGCCGAGCGTCACCAGGGCCATCCCGGCGACCAGGGTGGCGCCGCCGACGACCTTCTCGTAGTTCTTCTGGTAGAGGCCGTCGATGATGTAGCGGCCGAGGCCGCCGAGGCTGACGTAGGCCGCGATGGTGGCCGTGGAGACGATCTGGATGGCGGCCGAGCGCAGGCCGCTGAGGATCAGCGGGAGGGCGACCGGGAGTTCCACCTGGAACAGGACGTTCGCCTCGTTCATGCCCATGCCGCGGGCCGCGTCGACCGGGGACGGGTCGACGGAGCGCATCGCCTCGTACGTGGTGACCAGGATCGGCGGTACGGCGAGGACGACCAGCGGGATCATCACCGGGACCAGGCCGAAGCCGATCAGCACGAACATCAGCACCAGCAGGCCGAAGCTGGGCAGGGCACGGGCGGCGGTGGCGATGAGCGAGAGGGTGTTGCCGCCGCGTCCGGTGTGGCCCGTCAGCAGACCGATCGGGAGGCCGATGGCGGCGGCGATGGCGAGCGCGATCAGCGAGTACCGGATGTGCTCGACGAGACGGGTGGGGATGCCGTCGTAGCCGTGCCAGTGGGTGCTGTCGCTGAAGAACAGGTTGATGTAGTGGAGTACGTTCACCGGGCTGCGTCCTCCAGTACGAGTTCGGCCGGTTCCGGCCGGTCCTCGGCGGGGCGGGCCTTGCGGGTGCCGCGCGGCATCCAGGGCGTGAGGAGCAGTCGTACGCCGACCAGGACGGCGTCCACGACGATGGCGAGGACGGCCGTGGTGATCACGGAGAGCCAGATCAGCCGCGGCTGGTGGTAGATCTGGCCGTCGTTGAGCAGGTTGCCGAGGGCTCCCTGGTTGCCGATCAGCATGCCGACGCTGACCAGGGAGATGCTGGACACGGTCGCCACCCGCAGGCCGGCGATGATCGCGGGCACGGCGATCGGCAACTGCACCTGGAGATACCGGCGTACGGGTCCGAGGCCCATCGCGGTGGCCGCGTCGAGGGTCTCCTGGGGCACCGAGCGGACGCCGTCCACGATCGCCGGGACGAACACCACGAGGCTGTAGACGCCGAGCGGGATCATCACGGTGGTCTCGGTCTGGCCGGTGTAGTCGATGAGGACGACGAAGAACGCCAGCGAGGGGATCGCGTAGAGCACGGTCGTCACCCAGAGCACCGGCGGGTACAACCAGCGCAGCCGCACGCACAGTTGGGCGATGGGCAGCGCCACCACCAGGCCGACGAGGACCGGGATGACGGCCTCGCGCAAGTGCAGGCCGATCAGACCGAGGTAGGTGTTCTGGAGGTCGCTGGGGATGCGGAACCAGTCGTTCATCCGGCGACCTTCGCGCCGCTGCGACCCGCCGCGTGGGCGCTGCGGATCGCCTCGCCCACAGCCCCCTGCGAGACGACCCCGACCACGCGCCCGGTCCCGTCCACCCCGACCGCCCACCCGGTCGGCGACAGCACCGCCCCGTCCAGCGCGGCCCGCAGCGAGTCCTTGCCGGCCTCGAACGGGCGGCCGTAGGCGAGGAGTCGGGCGGTGTCGACGGCTCCGGCGGTGAGTGCGCCCGGCTCGCTCCAGCCCAGCGGCTTGCCGTCCAGGTCGGTGACGAGGAGGTACGGCACGTCGGGGGTGGTGCGTTCGGCGATCTGCTCGGCGGTGGAGTCGACGGCGATGATCGGGGAGGTCTTGAGGTCGAGGCCCGCGGAGGAGAAGAAGGAGAGGCGGCGGATGCCCCGGTCGGTGCCGAGGAAGTCCTCGACGAAGGCGTCCGCGGGGTCGGACAACAGCTCGGCGGGCGGGGCGAACTGGGCCAGCTTGCCGCCGGTGCGCAGCACCGCGACCATCGTGCCGAGCTTGATCGCCTCGTCGATGTCGTGGGTGACGAAGACGATCGTCTTGCCCAACTCCTCCTGGAGGCGCAGGAGTTCGTCCTGAAGTCCTTTGCGGACCACGGGGTCGACGGCCGAGAACGGCTCGTCCATCAGCAGCACCGGCGGGTCGGCGGCGAGGGCGCGGGCGACGCCGACGCGCTGCTGCTGGCCGCCGGAGAGCTGGTATGGATACCGCTTGGCGAGGGCGGCGTCGAGGCCCACCCGCTCCATGAGTTCCGTGGCCCGCGCCCTGGCCTTCTCCTTGCCCCAGCCGAGCATGCGGGGCACGGTCGCGATGTTGTCGACGATCGTGCGGTGCTGGAAGAGACCGGCGTTCTGGATGACGTAACCCATCGACCGGCGCAGCGTGTTGACCGGCTGCTTGGTGATGTCCGCGCCGTCCAGGGAGATCGTGCCCTCACTGGGGTCGATCATCCGGTTGATCATGCGCAGGGTGGTCGTCTTGCCGCAGCCGGAGGGGCCGACGAGGACGGTGATCGAGCGGTCCGGTATGTCCAAGGACAGTTGGTCGACCGCCACCGTGCCGTCCGGGTACCGCTTGGTGACTGAATCTATCCGTATCAAAGCGCCGAATACCCTTCGGATGTGGCAGAAACTGCCCGTTCCTGGCCGCTGTCTCAGGCCGTTGAGGGGAGAGTCTAGACGGCTCGTGTTGCGGGAACCTGGCGGGCACCTGAGGGGTTTTGGGTGCCGCTTCCTGGGGGTTCGACGCGGATTGACTGTGCCCTTCCTGTGAGTTCGCTGATTCTCATCGGTCGTTCAGTGAAGGCTCAGTGACCGCACAGACAGCGCCCGGATCGTCACCGTCATGAACGAACAGAACGCGGGAGGCGTCCGGCAGCGGTCGGTCGAGATCGTGGTGCCGGTGTACAACGAGGCGCACGTCCTCGCCGGCAGTGTCGGCCGTCTCCACGCATACCTCGAAACGTCCTTCCCGTTCCCGTTCACGATCACCGTGGCGGACAACGCGAGCACCGACGCCACCTGGCAGGAGGCGCTCGGCCTCACCCAGCGGCTGCCGCACGTGCACGCCGTCCACCTCGACGCCAAGGGCCGGGGCCGCGCGCTCAAGCACGTGTGGAACGAGTCCGAGGCGGACGTGGTCGCGTACATGGACGTCGACCTCTCCACCGGCCTCGAAGGCTTCCTGCCCCTGGTCGCCCCGCTCCTGTCCGGCCACAGCGACGTGGCCATCGGCAGCCGGCTGCACCGGCAGTCGGCCGTACAGCGCGGCGCCAAGCGCGAGTTCATCTCCCGCTCCTACAACCTCCTCCTCAAGGCAGGCCTCGCGGCCCTCCCCCACTCTCGGCTTCGCTCGAGCGGGGGGACCCCCACCTCGGACGCGCAGTGCGGCTTCAAGGCCGTCCGCACCGAGGTGTTCCAGGCGCTCGCCCCGCACATCGAGGACACCGCCTGGTTCTTCGACACCGAGCTCCTCGTCCTCGCCCAGCGCAACAAGCTCCGTATCCACGAGGTCCCGGTCGACTGGATCGACGACCCCGACAGCCGCGTCGACATCGTCCGTACCGCCCTCGACGACCTCAAGGGCATGCGCCGCATGTTCAAGCAGACGATCACCGGCCGCGCCCGCATCGCCGCCGTACCCCACCGCACCCGCACCACCACCCCTGTCCTGCCCGTCGGGGCGCCCGCCTCTTCCGCGGAACACCTGGAGTACGCGTCATGACGACCCTCGCCCCGCCCCCCGGTCAGGAGACCGCCCGCCGCTCGCACCGCGCGGGCCCGCCCGCCGACGGCGGTCTCAACTCCCGTGCCAGAAGGCTCTTCACGGGCCCGGAGGACGACCCGCGCTGGGCCCGCCCGGCCCTGTGGGCGATCCTGTTGCTGGCCACCGCGCTCTACGCGTGGAACCTGACCTCGATCACCGGCAACACCTTCTACGACGCGGCCGTCTACAGCGGCACCAAGAGCTGGAAGGCGTTCTTCTTCGGAGCGCTGGACTCCGGCAGCTTCATCACGGTCGACAAACCACCGTTCGCCCTCTGGGTGATGGGCCTCTCCGCCCGCGTATTCGGTTACGGCACCTGGCAGTTGATGCTGCCGATGGTCGCGGCCGGCACCGGCTCGGTCGCCCTGCTGTACCGCCAGGTCAAGCGGGACTTCGGTCCGGTCGCGGGCACGATCTCCGCACTGGTCCTCACTCTCACCCCGATCACGGTCGCCATCACCCGTGACACCAACCCGGACCCGATCCTCGTCCTGCTGATGATGCTCGGCGCCGCGGCCCTCATGAAGGCCGTCCGCAACGGGAAGTTGATGCCGCTGGTGTGGTCCGCGGTCGCGATCGGCTTCGCGTTCAACACCAAGATGATGCAGGCGTACGTCGTCCTGCCCGTGTTCTTCCTCGTCTACCTCTGGGCCACGAACGTCTCCCTCGGCAAGCGCATCCGCAACCTCGCCGTCGCCACCGTCGCGCTGGTCGTCTCCAGCGCCTGGTGGATGGTGATCGTCGACCTGATCCCCGCGTCCTCCCGCCCCTACATCGGCGGCTCCACCGACAACACGGTGTGGGACCTCGTCATCGGCTACAACGGCTTCGGCCGGATCTTCGGCGCCAGCTCCTCGGTCGGTTCGCAGGGCAACGGGGCCAGTTTCGGCGGCAGTTCGGGTCTGTACCGGATGTTCAACGAGATCATGGGCGGCCAGATCTCCTGGCTGATCCCCTTCGCCGCGATCGCCCTCGTCGGCGGTCTGGTGCTGCGCGGACGCGCTCCCCGTACCGACGCCAAGCGCGCGGCGCTGATGCTCTGGGGCGGCTGGTTCGTCCTCCACTTCCTGACGTTCTCGCTCGCCGAGGGCACGTTCCACCCGTACTACGTCACCGCCATGGCGCCCGGTATCGCGGCCCTGGCCGGTGCGGGCGGGGTGCTGCTGTACCGCGCCTTCCGTGAGGGTTCGGCGGCCAAGTGGGCCTGGGTGCTGCCGGCGGCGATCGCGGCCAGCGCCGTCTGGGCGGTCGTCCTGCTCCAGCGGGTCTCCGGCTCCGGCACGGTGTACACCGTCGCGGAGATCGTGGTCGGTATGGCGGGCATCGCTTCTGTACTCGGCCTGCTGGTCGGCCGGTTCACCAAGCGCCACCGCCTGATGGGCTTCGCGGCGCTGGCCGCGGTGGTCGCCCTCCTCGCCGGACCCGCGGCCTACTCGGTCTCGGCGGCGACCTCCTCGACCAACGGCACCAACCCGACGGCCGGTCCGAGCACCGGTGGCGGCATGGGTGGCGGCGGTGGTGGCATGGGCGGCGCGCCGAGCGGCACCAAGTCCGGTACGAAGCCCAGCGGTTCGGCCCCGTCCGGCACGCGGCCCTCGGGGAGCGGTTCGGCGCCCTCGGGCACGGGCAGCAGCAGCTCGTCGACCGGCGAGTCCACGTCCGGGTCCGGTACGCAGCAGGCCGGCGGTGGCGGTATGGGCGGCGGCTCCCAGGTCTCGTCCGAGATGATCGCGTACCTCAAGAAGCACCAGGACGGGGCGACTTGGCTGCTGGCGGTCTCCACCGACCAGACAGCGTCCTCGATCATCCTGGAGTCGGGTCAGCCCGTGATCTCCATGGGCGGCTGGTCCGGCAGCGACAACGCGATGACCCTGGCCAAGCTCAAGTCCCTGGTGAAGTCCGGCAAGTTGCACTACATCATCGTCAGCAGCGACGGCGGCCAGGGCACCGACTCCGCGATCACGGCCTGGGTCAAGGCCCACGGCACGGCGGTCAAGTCCTCGGCGTACAGCGGCAGTTCCTCCACGACCTCGACCTCATCGTCGTCGTCGACGAGCAGTGGCCTGTACCGCCTGGACGCCTCCGACGTCAGCTGAAGCACTCCCCCGCACCAACTCCCTGCCACATTTCCCGACAGGACGGGCCGCCGGTGACCCCGGCGGCCCGTCCGCTTGTCCAGGCCCGCGCAGTCTCACATCCGGGATCTCAGCACGTCGACCTCGCAGCCCGGGGCGAACGGGTCGAAGCCGTGCTCGGCCAGCCAGCGGACCACCAGCAGGCTTCGCAGCGACCACCACCCGCGGATCACGTCGAGGTCGACGTCGGTGCCGTAGCCGGCGAGGACGTCACCGAGGCGCTCCTCGTGTCCGAGCGTGAAGGTGGCGAGGTCGTACAGGGCGTCACCCGGGCCCGCCTCGGACCAGTCGATGATGCCGGTGACCTCGTCGCCGTCGACGAAGACATGCGCGATCTGAAGGTCGCCGTGTGTGAACGCCGGAGTCCAGGGCCGGAGCGCGGCCTCGGCGACCTGCCGGTTGCGGGTGACCAGGTCGGCGGGCAGGACGCCGTTCGTCACGAGCGACGCGCACTCGGCGTCGAGTTCCGCCGTCAGCGCGTCGAGGCCCTTTCCCCGGCCGGGCCAGGGCGGCAGGGGCGCGTCGTGCAGCTTCCGGATGGCGGCGCCCGCCGCGGCCCACGCCGCCGGCGACCCGGTCGACGGCCCGCCGAGACGGCCGAGTGTCGTCCCCGGGACCGCCGCGATCGCGAGCGCGGGCGGCTTGTGCCACAGGACCTCCGGCGTCGGGACGGGCGCGAGGGCCATCGCCGCGACCTCGGCGTCGATGCGCGCCTGATCGGCGTCCACCTTCAGGAACACGTCGCCGACGCGCAGGGTCGCGCGCTCGGAATGGGCGACGACGACTTCGACCTCATCCATGGGTGATCAGTATCCCGGGGACGGTCGCCGACGTCGCCGGGTTTGTCGCGGGTGCCTACGCGGCGACCGTCGCGACCGGGAATCCCGGTGTACGGCGGACCCGCCGCCCGGCGTCGACCGCGAACACCTCGCAGCCGGGCCTGGCGGCGGCCCAGTCGACGCCCTCCGGGCCCATCGCGAAGGCCGCGGTGGCCGTGGCGTCCGCCTCCGTCAGGGAGGCGGCCACGACCGAGATGCTGAGCAGGCCGGTCGCGGGCTCGCCGGTGCGTCCGTCGACGATGTGGTCGCCGCGCTCGTAGCGCGCGGAGGTCGCCACCGCCCCGTCGGTCAGCTCCAGGACCGTGCACAGCTGGTCGGCGTGTTCGGGATGCCGTACGCCCACCCGCCACGGGCCGCCGGCCACGACCACGTCGCCACCGGCGTTGAGGATGAAGCGCCGGGCGCCGGCGACGGTGAGGAGTTCCGCCGCCCGCTGCACCGACCAGCCCTTGACGACCGCGCAGGGGTCGAGGGGCCGGCCGGGCAGGCGGACGTCGAAGGCGCCGCCGGTCGCGACCCGGTACCTCTCGCAGAGGTCGAACACTTCAGTCAAATCGGCGCTGAGGTCGGGGAGTTGCAGCTCGCCGCGGTCGTAGCGGCAGACCTCGCTGTCCGGGCGGAACGGGCTGAAGCGGGCGTCGACCTCGCGCAGCCAGGCGAAGAGCGCGTCCGCGGTCTCGTCCCCGATGCCCTCGTCGTCGACACGCAGCGACACCGGGAAGCCCATCACGTGCTCGACTCGGCGCATCTCAGGCGCCCTTGGCGTCGATCGCGGCCTGGAGCGACTGGACGTAGGCGTCGCTGGTGATCGTGGCGCCGGACACCGTGTCGATCTTCGAACTCTGCGCCTTGAGGGTCTCCTCGATCAGCACCGGGACGGCCGCCGTGGTCTGCGGATGGTCCGGCTGCTGGAGCATGCTCACGGCACTGATCTTGTCGCCCTCGAAGGTCACCCGCACCTGCACGGTGCCCTTGGAGGTGTTGATCGCGGTGCCCTGGACGACCTTCTTCGAGGACGTGGAGGGGGTCGACGAAGACCCGGACGAGGAGGACGACGAGGTAACCGTAGGAGTCGGTGTCGAGACCGCCTCCGTCGTGGTCGTCGTACTCGTCGTCGTCCCGATGGACGGCTCGTAGCGCCACACGGGGATCAGCCCCGCGACGGACAGCACCAGGACCGGTATGACTCGCTTCACGTTATGTCTCTCATCCCGCCAGGCTGAAGCGTTCGAAGTGGATCTGCTGCTTGGGCACGCCCATGTCGCCGAGGCTGCGCAGCACCGCGTTCATCATCGGCGGCGGTCCGCAGAGGAAGACGTCGCGGTCGGCGATGTCCGGTACGAGCCGGGCGAGTTCGCGCGGGGCGAGCTTGTCGGGGACGGGCGGGCCGGTGACCAGGTGGAGTTGGGCGCCCTTGGCCTGGGCCAGTTCGGCCAGCTCGTCGTAGAGGACGGCGTCGCGGTCGGTGGCGACGCGGTAGATGACGACGGCGTGGCCCTCCAGGTCCTCCAGCAGGGCGCGGATCGGGGTGACGCCGACGCCGCCCGCGATGAGCAGGGACTCCGGCTTCGTGCGGTGCAGGGTGGTGAAGGCGCCGTAGGGGCCCTCGGCGAAGACGCGGGTGCCGGCCTTCAGGTGGCGGAGGGCTGCCGTGCCGGCGCCGGCCGTCTTGGCGGTGAGGCGGAGGCGGGTGCCGTCGGGGGCGGCCGAGAGGGAGAAGGGGTTGGCCTGCCACCAGCGGTCCTTGGTGAGGAACCGCCAGAGGAAGAACTGGCCTGCCTGGGCCGGGAGTTGGTGGAGGTCGCGGCCGGTGACGTAGATCGAGACGACGTTGTCGGACTCGGGGACGACCGCCTCGACCCGGAGTTGGTGGCGGAGGTTGCGCCACAGGGGGAGGATCACGCGGCCCAGGGCGACCGAGCCGAGCGCGACGCCCCAGACCGCGTACCAGTACGTCGTGGCGGCGGAGGACGCGGTGAACGTCGTACCGACCGCGACCTGGTGGGTGAAGGCGAGGACCACCGCGACGTAGGTGTAGAGGTGGATGAAGTGCCAGGTCTCGTAGGCGAGCCGGCGTCGCGCGTAGCGGGCGGAGGTCGCGCCGATGACGAGGATCAGGGCGAACGCGACGACCGCGCGCAGGATGCCCTCGGTGGTCTCGGCCAGGTCGACGACCTCGCCGACGGGGCCGGTGTCGGTGCCCTGGGCGTAGCCGAAGGCGATGAACACGAGGTGCCCGAGCAGCGTCCAGAGCAGCGCGAAGCCGGTCCAGCGGTGCCAGTTGGTGAGCCGGTCCATGCCGATCCGGCGGTCGAGCCAGGGCAGGCGGGCCACCAGCAGCAGTTGGAAGGCCATGACGAGCGCGCCGTAGAGGCCGAGGAGGCGGCCGATGACGATGAGCGCGTTGGAGGCGAATCCGGCCTGGGCGAAGAAGACGGTCACCACGGCGACGTTCGCGGCCAGCACGGCGTACAGGCCCGTGCGGGCCACCACCCTGGGGCGTATCGCCGTGGGGGGCGCAGGGGGTGATTGGACGGTCGTCACGGACGGCAGCTCCTTGATCGGGTCCTGGGAGACGAGCTTGACCTCGGGGGGCTGTCGTTTTCCTGTCGGCCACCTTTCAAGTGGTTATCGATGCGGGTGTGGCGGTGCCGCGGGTCTGGCGTCGGGAGGTGTGTGGCGCAGTATGAGCGGGTGGACAAAGTACGACTCCTCGTCGTGGACGACGACCCGCCGATCGCCGATCTTGTCGCGACGGTCGCCCGGTACGAGGGCTGGGAGGCCGCGTGCGCGTACTCCGGTGAGGAGGCGCTGACCGTGGCCGCCGAGTTCGCACCGGACATCGTGGTGCTCGACCTGATGCTGCCCGGCCTGGACGGTTTCGGTGTGCTGGACCGGCTGCGGCGCTCCGGGACGATGGTGCCGGTGGTGTTCCTCACGGCGCGCGACGCCGTGGCCGACCGGGTCGCGGGGCTGACGCGGGGCGGTGACGACTACCTGGTCAAGCCGTTCGCGGTGGAGGAGCTGATGGCCCGGCTGCGGACCGTGCTGCGGCGCAGCGCCGGGCCCGGTTTCCCGCGCTCCGTGCTGCGCGTCGCCGACCTGTCGATGGACGAGGACACCCGCGAGGTGCGCCGTGCCGACCGTCTCCTCACGCTCACCCCGACCGAGTACGAGGTGCTGCGCTATCTGATGCGCAAGTCGCCGACCGTCCTCACCAAGGCGCAGATCCTCGACCATGTGTGGGAGTACGGCTTCGGCGGCCGCTCGAACGTGGTGGAGCTCGTGGTCAGCCGCCTGCGCCGCAAGCTGGACGAGGGGCAGGATCCGCTGATCCACACCGTGCGCGGCTTCGGCTATGTGATCCGGCAGGCCGCCGAATGATCCGACGGCTGCGCCACAACTGGCGCCGGGTCCGCCTGGGCACACGCCTCGCCCTGGGCGTGGGCGTGCTCTCGCTGATCGTGTTCGCGGTCGTCGGCACGGCCCTGACGATGTACATGCGGGACTATCTGCAACGCCAGGTCAGCGACCAGATGAAGCTCGTCCAGGTCGTCCAGTCCAAGGACGCGGCGGCCCACGGCATCGTCCAGCGCAAGCCGTACTACGGCTGGTACACGGCCGTCTACGACGTCTCCGGCACGACTCCGAAACTGCGCGAGCCCTCGGACGTACCGGACGACACCCGCGCGCTCACCGCCCTCGCCAAGACGATGGCGCACTCCACCAAGGAGATCACGCGCACGGTGACGATCGACGGCGAGGGCACCTACCGGCTGCGGGCCTGCGAGGTCGAACCCGGTGTGGTCCTGGTGAGCGCGGCCCCGCTGGCGGACGTGCAGAGCACGGTGCGGCAGCTGGTCACGGTGCAGGTGGTGGCGTTCGCGCTGGCGTTGCTGGTGCTGGTGGTCATAGGGCGGAACCTGCTGCGGCGCGGGCTGCGGCCGCTGAGCGACATGGCGACGACGGCCCACGGCATCACCTCGCACGACCTCACCGACTCGGCGGCCCGGCTGCCGCTGCGCGCCGAGCGGGGCGACGGCGGGCCCGAGGTGGAGGAGCTGCGCACCGCGTTCAACACGATGCTGGAGCACATCGACGACTCGCTCGCGGTGCGCGCGGAGGCGGAGCAGCGGCTGCGCCGGTTCGTCGCGGACGCCTCGCACGAGCTGCGGACCCCGCTGATGTCGGTGCGCGGCTACGCGGACCTGTTCCAGTACGCGGCCGCGAACGTCCCCGAGGAGCGCGACAAGCATCTGGCCCGGCTGCGCGCCGAGGCCGCCCGCATGGGCGTCCTCCTCGACGACCTCCTCCTGCTGGCCCGCCTCGACGCGGCGGACGTGGAGACGCCTCTACGGCCGGAGGACGCGGACCTGGTGGAGCTGGTGGGGCAGGCGGCGGACGCCTTCCGTGCCGGGCACCGGGACCACCCGCTGACGGTGTCGGTGCCCGAGTCCCCGGTCCGGCTGCGCGTCGACCCGGTCCGCGTCCGGCAGGTGCTGGACAACCTGCTGGCCAACGCGGCCGTGCACACCCCGGCCGGGACGCGGGTGTCGGTGTCGTTGTCGGTCGCCGCCGGCGTCGCGTCGGTGCGGATCGCCGACGCGGGCCCCGGTATCCCGGAGGACGACCGGGCCCGGGTCTTCGACCGCTTCTACCGGGTCGACAAGGCCCGCACCCGGGACCGGGGCGGCAGCGGGCTGGGCCTCGCGGTGGCCCGGTCGCTGGCGAAGGCGCACGGCGGCACCGTGGAGCTGACGTCCGAGCCCGGCGCGACGGTCTTCACGGTGACGATCCCGCTGGGGCCGGCCTCGTCCCCTTTGTCTCCCTAGGCCGGGCACCGGGCGTGCGCCTACCATGGGTGACGTGGCGTCACCTGAGGCTCAGGACCATCAACTGGCTCTGTTTTATCGGCAGTTGTCGTGCCTCCAGGCCGAGAGGTCACCGTCACATACCGCGCCACACGTTGTCGTAGGCCGCGTCCTCGACGCTCTTCCGCTGCCGTACGGCCTCCAGCTCCGTCACCGCGTCGTGGACCACCGCGATGACCGTGTCCAGCGACTCGTCGGTGACCTTCGCGGAGTCCTCGTCGGACACCTCGCGGATCCCGGCGGCCGCGGCGAGCTGGGCGAGGACGGGTTCGTCCTGAGCCCAGCGGTCCGCCGCGCGGCTGCGGGCCGGGGAGTCGACCAGGGCCGTCCGGCCGGTGCGGACCGGGATCCAGCGCCCGCGCTGCCGGGCGACCAGCCCCTCCGCCTCCAGCGCGGCGAGATAGGCGGAGGACAGGCCGCGCCCGCGCCGCCACAGCCAGTCCTCGACCGACTCGTACGGCGTCTCCCGCACGAGGGCGGCCGCGGCCTGGTCCAACAGGCCGTCCCCCAAAGGAACTTGGGGGTTCGGCACGATCAGGTCGCCGTCCAGTACGACGGCTTCGGCGGCGAGGAGGTCGACCACCTCCGCTCCGGCGAGCGCGAGCGACAGGTCACCCGTCTCGACGGGGCGGTCGGGTGCGACATCCATGGCGACGATCATCAGGTCCCGCGGTGTGCTCATGGGTGCCAACCTAGCGCGGCTTATGCGAGGAGGCACCGACACCCAACGTTTACATAATTCCGCCCCGCCGTCAGCGGTGTTTCGGGACTGTGAGCCTCGTATGAATAGCAGGGGCTTTTGGACCGCTTGCGCCACTGCGGTCCGAGTGGTGTGCCCTCTGAAGGAAATTGGCAGGGTTTTCGGTTGTTTGGGACCCTGTTCCGGCTGGCCGGATCACCTCCATCAACCAGTTGCTCACCTCGGCGTTGTTGACCGACGAGTAACCGGGGGGCTAGCTTTCCATCAGCTCTCTTGCGCCTCTGCGATTACGTTCGGCGCACCCCCGCCGAAACCCCCCACCGTGCCATTTCACCGTTTATTCGGAGAATCATGACGCCTGTCGCGCGCGCCGAATGCATGATCATTGGAATCACCCCGTTCCATGAGCCGGATGCCCGACTCGCGGCGGCCGTCAGCCGCGCCGGCGGGCTGGGGGTACTGGACCTGGGAAATGGCGACCGAAGAACCAGAGAGGCCCTGGCGCGAATCCGCCGCTGGTCCCCGGGCCCTTTCGGGGTACGGGTCGGGCCGCACTGCCGGATCCGTCCCGGTGACCTCACGACGGGCACCGGCGCCGCCCCGCACACCGTGGTCCTCACCGCGGACGCTCCCTGGCGGGTCGACGAGGTCGTCGCGGAGCACCGGGTGCTGGTCGAGGTCACCGACCCGGACCAGGCGCTGGCCGCGGTCCGCGCCGGTGCGCACGGGCTGATCGCCCGGGGCGCCGAAAGCGGCGGCCGGGTGGGCGAGTTGAGCACCTTCGTGTTACTCCAACGGCTGCTCGCCGAGCCCGGTGTGGACGTCCCGGTCTGGGCCTGCGGCGGCATCGGCCCCCGTACGGCCGCCGCGGCCGTGGCCGGTGGCGCGGCCGGGGTCGTCCTCGACAGCCAACTGGCCCTGCTCGCCGAGTCGGTCCTGCCGGAGGCGGCAGCCGCCGCGCTGCGCTCGATGGACGGCTCCGAGACCACACTGGTGGCCGGTCACCGCGTGCTCCTGCGGCGCGGACCCGACGCCCCCCAGGTGCCCGCCGACCGGGTGTCCGAACTGCTCGGCGCCCGCGACCCGCGCACCCAGTTGCTGCCGGTCGGCCAGGACGGTTTCCTGGCCGCGCGCTTCGCGGAACGCTGGGGCGACGCGGGTCGCACGGTGCGCGAACTGACCGCCGCCATACGGGAGTCGGTACGGGACGAGGGCCCCGCCGACGCGCTGCGCGCCGGTTCCCCCATGAGCCGGACCCTCGGCACCCGGCTCCCCGTCGCCCAGGGCCCGATGACCCGTGTCAGCGACCAGGCGGAGTTCGCCGCGGCCGTCGCCGAGGGCGGCGCCCTGCCGTTCGTCGCGCTGGCCCTGTCGAGCGGCGAGCAGTCGCGGACGGTGCTGGCCGAGACCCGCGCCGCCGTGGGGATGCGGCCCTGGGGTGTCGGGGTGCTCGGCTTCGCGCCCGAGGAGATGCGCAACGCCCAGCTCGAAGCCGTACGGGAGTTGGAGCCCACGCACGCGATCATCGCGGGCGGACGCCCCTCCCAGGCCGAGGCGCTGGAGCGGGCCGGGATCTCCACCTTCCTGCATGTGCCCTCGCCGGGGCTGCTGCGGCAGTTCCTGGACGCGGGGATGCGCAAATTCGTGTTCGAGGGCTCCGAGTGCGGGGGCCATGTCGGACCGCGCGGCAGCTTCCCCCTCTGGGAGGCCCAACTCGCCGTCCTGGACGACTTCTTGGAGAAGGCCGACCCGGGTACGGCCGAGCGCATCGAGGTGTTCTTCGCGGGCGGCGTCCACGACGGACGCTCGGCGGCGATGGTGGCCGCCCTCGCCGCACCGCTCACCGCGCGCGGCGCCGCCGTCGGCGTACTGATGGGCACCGCCTATCTGTTCACGGAGGAAGCGGTGACGCGCGGGGCAGTACAGCCCCTGTTCCAGGAGCAGGTCGTCCGGGCCACTCGCACCGCGCTCCTTGAGACCGCGCCCGGCCACGCCACCCGCTGCGTGCCGAGCCCGTTCAGCGACAACTACCTCGATTTCGAGGCCCGGTTGCGCGAGCAGGGCGTACCCGACCGGCAGATCTGGGAGAAGCTGGAGCGGCTCAACGTCGGCCGGCTGCGCATCGCGAGCAAGGGTGTCGAGCGGGACGCGGACGGTGCGCTGACCGCCGTGGACGAGCAACGCCAGCTCGCCAAGGGGATGTTCATGGCCGGCGAGGTCGCCGTGCTGCGTTCGGCGATCACCACGATCGACGCCCTGCACCGCTCGGTGACCGAGGAGGCCGCCGACTTCCTGGCCGACAGCGCGCGAACCGCCCGCGCCCGCCTGGGAGTTGAGGAGACGGCCGAGCCGGAGGCACCGGCCCCCCTGGACATCGCTGTCATCGGCATGGCGTGCATGTTCCCGCAGGCGCCCGACCTCCCCACGTTCTGGGCGAACATCCTCGGCGGCCGCGACTCCGTCGACGAGGTCCCGCCCGACCGCTGGGACCCCGCCGTCCACTACTCCGCCGACAAGGACGGCGCCACCCCGTCGAAGTGGGGCGGCTTCCTGCCGCGCATCCCCTTCGACCCACTGCGCTACGGCATCCCGCCGACCTCCCTCGGCAGCATCGAACCGGTGCAGCTGCTGGCCCTCGAAGCGGCCCGGCGTTCGCTGGAGGACGCCGGATACGGCGACCGGGGGCGGGAGTTCGACCGTGCGCGCACCTCCGTGGTGTTCGGCGCGGAGGCGGGCAGCGACCTGTCCAACGCGACCACGCTGCGCGCCGTACTGCCCTCCTACTACGGGAAGATCCCGCAGGGCATCGAGGAGCAACTCCCCACGCTCACCGAGGACTCCTTCCCCGGGATGCTCTCCAACGTCATCTCGGGCCGCATCGCCAACCGGCTCGACCTCGGCGGCGCCAACTTCACGGTCGACGCGGCCTGCGCGTCCTCGCTGGCCGCCGTCGACGTGGCGTGCAAGGAACTCGTGGGCGGCACCAGCGATGTCGTGCTGTGCGGGGGCGCCGACCTCCACAACGGCATCAACGACTACGTCCTCTTCTCCTCCGTGCACGCCCTCTCCCCCACCGGCCGCTCCCGCGCCTTCGACAGCTCGGCCGACGGCATCGCGCTCGGCGAGGGCGTCGCCTGCGTGGTCCTCAAGCGGCTCGCGGACGCGGAGCGGGACGGCGACCGGATCTACGGCGTCATCAAGGGAGTTGGCAGCTCCAGCGACGGCCGCTCCCTGGGCCTGACGGCACCCCGCCCCGAGGGTCAGCGGGCCGCACTGGAACGGGCGTACCGCAACGCGGGCGTCTCCCCCTCCGAGGTCGGCCTGGTCGAGGCGCACGGCACCGGGACGGTCGTCGGCGACCGGACCGAACTCTCCATCCTCAGCGAGGTGTTCACCGAGTCCGGTGCGGAGACGGGCAGTTGCGCGCTCGGCTCGGTCAAGTCCCAGATCGGGCACACGAAGTGCGCCGCGGGACTCGCCGGTCTCATCAAGACCGTGCTGTCCCTCTACACCGGCGTGAAGCCGCCCACCCTGCACATGAAGAAGCCCAACTCGGCCTGGCAGGAGGACAGCAGCCCGTTCGTCTTCCACGCCAAGCCACGACCCTGGGCGGCCCCCGCCGAGGAACGCGTCGCGGGGCTCAGCGCGTTCGGCTTCGGCGGCACCAACTTCCATGCGGTGATCGGGGCGTACGGCGAGGCGGTTCCGCCTGCGCAGGGTCTGGACGCGTGGCCCGCCGAGCTGCTGACCTTCCGGGGTGCGGACCGGGCGGCGGCGCGGCGGGGCATCGAGGAGACCCTGAAGCTCGCGGAGACCGGTCACTGGAAGCTGCGCGACCTCGCGCTGAGCGCGTCACGGCGCTCCGACGCCCGGCAGGAGCCGGTGCAGGCGGCGGTCGTGGCGCGGGATGTGGAGGGGCTGGCCGGGCAACTGCGGCGGGCGTTGGCCGGTGAACACGATCCGGCCGGGGGCATCCATCTCGCGGCGGCGAAGGCCGGGGCTGCGACCCAGGCCCACGCCGGCTCGGACACCAGTACCGGCAAGGTCGCGTTCCTCTTCCCCGGCCAGGGCAGCCAGCGCCCCGGCATGCTCGCCGACGTCTTCATCGCGTTCCCCGAGTTGCAGCACTATCTGCACCTCGGCCGCGACCACGCCGACGCGCTCTACCCGCCCACCGCCTTCGACGACACCGCCCGCGACCGCCAGCAGGCGGGCCTCACCGACACCCGGGTCGCGCAACCCGCCCTGGGCATCGCCGGGTTGGCCGCGCACGCCCTGCTCACCGAGGCGGGCGTACGGCCCGACATGGCGGCCGGGCACAGTTACGGCGAGTTGGTCGCCCTGTGCGCGTCCGGTGCGATCGCGCCGGAGGCGCTGCTGGAGCTGAGCGCCGAGCGTGCGGCGGCGATCCTCGAAGCCACGGGCGCGGACGACCCGGGAACCATGGCCGCGGTGGCGGCCGGTGCCGAGGACGTCGAGCAGGCCCTGAAGACGGCGAACGCACCCGACTCCGTCGTCGTCGCGAACCACAACTCGCCCCGTCAGACGGTGATTTCGGGCCCGACGGAGGCAGTCGCCACCGCCGTACGGCTCCTGCGCGACGCCGGTCTCGGCGCCAAGCGCATCCCGGTGGCCTGCGCCTTCCACAGCCCGATGGTGGCGAGGGCCGGCGAACGGTTCGCGGCCGCCCTCGCTCAACGGGCCGTGCTCGCACCCGAGTTCCCCGTCTGGTCCAACCGGACGGCGGCCCCGTACGGCGAGGACGCCGACGCGGTCCGGGCCGAACTCGCCGCGCAGATAGGCTCGCCGGTCGGCTTCGTCGCGCAGATCGAGGCGATGTACGAGGCGGGAGCCCGGGTCTTCGTCGAGGCCGGACCCGGCTCCGTGCTGACCCGGCTGGTCGACCAGATCCTCGGCGACCGCCCGCACCGCACGGTCGCGTGCGAGCCCCGGCAGGACAGCGGGCTGCGCGGCTGGCTCGACGCGCTGGCCCAACTGGCCGTCGCGGGGCTGCCGGTGCGCACCGGATGGCTGTTCAACGGGCGCGACGCCGTCGACGCGGCCCGGACCCCCGTGCCCTCGCGACCCGGCTGGACGGTCGACGGACAGCTCGTCCGTACCGCCGCCGGAGCACTCCTGCCCGGTGCCCTCGCACCGGCCCGACGCGTTGTGGAGACGACTGTGACGACGAACCCTCAGGACGGTGCCCCCGTCGAGGCGAACAGGGACGCGCTCATCTCCGAATTCCTGCGCACCAGCCGGGAGATGGTGGCCGCGCAACGGGATGTGCTGATGACGTACTTCGGCGCGGCGCAGGGGGCGCCGCCCCAGGGAACGTGGGTCCCGGCCCCGGCACCCGCCGCGATCGAGGCCCTGCCACAGATACCCGCCCTGCCGGCGGCGGCACCCATACCTCAACAGCCCACAGCGCAACCGGAGTTGGCTGCCCCGGCGGCCCCAGAAGCCGTCACCGAGGCCGACGTGCTCCGGGTCGTCCTGGAGATCATCAGCGAGCGCACCGGTTATCCCGTCGACATGATCGAGCCCGACCTCGATCTGGAGGCGGACCTCAGCATCGACTCCATCAAGCGCGCCGAGATCGCCGGTGAACTGGCCGGGCGACTGGGCATCGGCGGCGGGATGGACGTCGCCACGCTCGACGACGCCGAGTTGGAGGACCTGGCGAAGGCCCGCACGGCGGCCTCCGTCACGGGCTGGCTGTCGGCACGGCTGACGGCACCGGCGGCGACGGACGAAACTCCCCCGAGTGTCGACGCCCCCCAGGTCACGTCCCCGAGCGCCCCGCAGGACGAGGTCACCGGCGTCGCGCCGAAGCGGCTCCAACTGCGGCCGGTGCTGCTGGCGCACCAGGACGGCGACAACCCGGCGGACCCGGCATCCGTGCTGAGCGGGCGGCGGTTCGTCCTCTACGGCGACGGTGACGGCCCCGAGACGGTCGCGGCCCGGCTCTCCTCCTACGGTGCCGGCACGGTGACCGTAGGCCCCGAGCACCAACTCACCGACGCGGACGGCCAGGTGGACGGCGTGCTGTACCTCGCGCCGCTCACGGCGTCGGCGCCGGTGCTGCCCGACGCGTTCCCCGTGTTCCAGGCCGCTCTGCGGCGCGGCCCGCGTCACCTCCTCGCGGTACAGGGCGCGGACGGTGGATCGGCGGGGCTGCGCGGGCTGTTCCGTACGGTGGCCCGCGAGTACCCGGACACCGTCGCCCGGGTCGTCGAGCTGGCGGACACCGCACCGGACGCCGTCGCCGACGCGGTGATCGCCGAACTGCTGGCGCCCGGCACCGAGCCGGTCGTCCTGCGAACCGCCGCCGGACGACACGGACTTGAGCTGACGGAGACACCGCTCGGCGCGCTCGCGACGAACGGTGCCGGACCTGCCGGTGACGGAGTCGCCGAAGCATCCGCGATCGGGCTCGACCGCGACTCGGTGGTGCTGCTGGTGGGCGGCGCGCGGGGTATCACCGCGAAGTTCGCCGTCGCGCTCGCCGCCGCCTCCCGGTGCCGTATCGAACTGCTGGGCAGGACGGCCGCACCGGCAGGGCCCGAGGACCCGGCGACCGCGGGTGCCCGCACCCCGGCCGAACTGCGTGCCGCCCTCGCCGCGAAGGGCGGTGGACTCACCCCCGCCGAGATCAACCGCACCGCCGAACTCCTGCTCGCCCAAAGGGAGATCACCGCGACCCTGGACGAACTGACGGCGCTCGGCAGCCAGGCCCGCTACCACTCCGTCGACTTCCGCGAACCGGACGCCGCGCTCCAGGCGGTCAAGGAGATCCACGCCGAACACGGCCGCCTCGACGGTGTCGTCTACGCGGCCGGCGTCATCGAGGACCGGCTGATCGCCGAGAAGACCACCGAGTCCTTCCAGCGGGTCTACGGCACGAAGACGCACGGCGCCGAGACCCTGCTGTCGGCGCTGGAGGAGCTGCCCAACGGCCCTGCTTTCGCCGTCCTGTTCGGCTCCATCTCGGCCGTGCTCGGCAACCGGGGCCAGGTCGACTACGCCGCCGCCAACGACGCGCTTCAGAGCCTGGGCACCGCCTGGGCGGCCCGGACCGGGCACCGTGCGCTGACCGTGCACTGGGGTCCGTGGGCGCCCACCGGTGGCCACCACGGCATGGTCACCCCGGAGTTGGGACGCGAGTACGCACGGCGCGGCATCTCGCTGATCGACCCCGAGGAGGGCACCGCGGCCCTGCTGCGCGAGCTCGCCTGGGGCGACGGGTCGGCCGGAGCCGTCGTCTACACCGCCTCGGGCTGGTAGCCGTGACGGACCGTCAAGTGCCGGTCGCCATCGTGGGAATGTCGGTGCTGCTCCCTGGCGCCGCCGACCTCGACGCGTACTGGCGGAATCTGCTGGGCGGCACGGACGCCATCAGCGAGGTGCCGGACGGGCGTTGGGACGCGGACTACTACCGGCCGGACTCCGCGAGCGGTCCGGCCGTGGCCGACCAGGTGTACTGCCGGCGCGGCGGCTTCGTCGACGCGCTGGCCGAGGTCGAGGTCACCCGGTTCGGCATCATGCCGAACTCGGTGCCCGGCACCGAACCCGACCAGCTCATCGCCCTCCACGTGGCGGCCGCCGCCCTCGCCGACGCGGGCGGCGAGTCCCGCCTGCCCGACCGGCGGCGCGTCGGTGTCGTGCTCGGGCGGGGTGGCTATCTCACCCCGGGTCTGGTCCGGCTCGACCAGCGGGTCCGTACGGCGGGCCAACTCGTCCGAACCTTGGGCGAGTTGCTGCCCGACCTGGACCCCGGCCAGCTCGACCGCATCCGCTCCGCGTTCACCGAGCGGCTCGGCCCCGACAGTCCCGAGTCGGTCATCGGCCTGGTCCCCAACCTCGCGGCGTCCCGCGTCGCCAACCGCCTCGACCTGCGCGGCCCGGCGTACACGGTGGACGCGGCCTGCGCGTCCTCACTGATCGCGGTCGACCAGGCCGTCACCGAACTCGCCGCCGGGCGCTGCGACCTGATGCTCGCCGGGGGCGTCCACCACTGCCACGACATCACGCTGTGGAGCGTGTTCTCCCAACTGCGCGCGCTCTCCCCGAGCCAGCGCATCCGCCCCTTCCACCGCGACGCCGACGGCATCCTGATCGGCGAGGGCACAGGAGTCGTCGTCCTCAAGCGCCTCGCCGACGCCGAGCGCGACGGCGACCGGATCTACGCCGTCATCCGCGGCACCGGCGTGTCCAGTGACGGCCGCGCCGCGAGTCTCGTCAACCCCGACTCGACCGGCCAGACCCACGCCGTACGCCAGGCCTGGCAGGCGGCGGGACTGGACCCCGCGCTGCCCGGCTCCATCGGCCTGCTGGAGGCGCACGGAACGGCGACACCCGCCGGTGACACGGCCGAACTGGCCACGCTGGCCGAGGTGTTCGGGGACACGGGCACATCCCGGGGCCGTGCGGTGATCGGCTCGGTGAAGTCGATGATCGGCCACACGATGCCGGCCGCCGGAGTCGCCGGACTGGTCAAGGCCGCCCTCGCCGTCCACCACGGCATGCTCCTGCCGACCCTGCACTGCGACGACCCGCATCCGGCGCTCGCGGCGACCCGGTTCCGTCCGCTGGAGAAGGCGGCGCCCTGGGAGACCACTCCCGAACAGCCGGTGCGCCGTGCGGCCGTCAACGCGTTCGGGTTCGGCGGCATCAACGCGCATGTCGTGCTGGAGGAGGCAACGGGAGCGCGCGCGTCACGTTCGGCGGGGGTGGTCGACGACCCGGAACGCACGAACGCCCCCGCTCGCACAGCCTCCGTGGCCGAGCCGGAACGCGTGCTGATGCTCGCCGCCGACAGCCCCGAGGCCCTGGCCGCGCTGCTGGACGCGGACGACTCCGCCCTCCTGGCCGCGGGCAACACCCCCGCCGCCTCGGGCCGTTCCCGCCTCGGCATCGTCGCCCCGGACGCCAAGCGGCTCGCGCTGGCACGCCGGGCGATCGCCAAAGGGCGCGCGTGGCAGGGCCGTAGTGACGTGTGGTTCACGCCGAGCCCGCTGATCGGGCCCGGCGCGGGAAAGCTGGCGTTCGTCTTCCCGGGCCTGGAGGGCGACTTCACCCCCCGGGTCGAGGACGTCGCCGCGCACTTCGGACTCCGCGAGAACCGGTCCGCAACTCCCGCTCAGGTGGGGGACGTCGGCCGTCACGGCTTCGATGTCGTCGGCGTCGGGCGGCTGTTGGACGCCGCGCTGCGCACGATGGGCGTCGTCCCGGACGCGGTGGCCGGACACAGTGTCGGTGAGTGGACCGCGATGACGGCCGCCGGGGTGTACGCGCCGGACGAGGTCAGCGACTTCATGGAGGCCTTCGACCCCGACTCGGTGACGGTCCCCGGCCTCGCCTTCGGGGCGATCGGGGCCCCGGCCGAGCGCGTGCTCTCGGCGCTCGCCGCCGACTGGCCGGACGCCGGAATCGTGCTCTCCCACGACAACGCGCCGGGCCAGTCGATGGTGTGCGGACCGGACGAGGCCGTCGACGAGTTCGTGCGGTCCTTCCGCGCGCAGGGTGTCCTGAGTCAGGTCCTCCCGTTCCAATCCGGCTTCCACACACCGATGTTGAAGCCGTACCTCGCCCCGATCGAGGAGGCCGCGAACCGCTTCCGCCTGCACCCGCCGACGGTCCCCCTCTGGTCCGGGACCACCGCCTCGCCGTACCCCTCGGACGAGAAGGCGGTCCGCGAACTCTTCATCCGGCACCTGCTGGAGCCCGTGCGCTTCCGCCAACTCGTAGGGGCCATGTACACCGCCGGCCACCGCGCCTTCGTCCAGGTCGGCACCGGCCAACTCGGCTCCCTCATCGACGCCACACTCAGCGGACGGGACCACCTGGTCGTCGCCGCCAACTCGCCCCACCGCACCGGACTGGCCCAACTCCGGCGCGTGGCCACGGCGTTGTGGTCGGCAGGCGCACCGGTGGACCCGACGACACTGGCCCCGCAGAAGCCGGCTTCACGACGGGAACGGCCCCCGGTGCGGCTCGACCTGGGCGGCGCGCTGGTGTCCCTCGACGCCCCGACCTTGGTGAAGCTACGGGCGGAACTACGCACACCGGCCGCCGCGACCGCACCGGCCCTCGCCGCGCTGTCCCCCCTCGACGCCCTCACCGACCGCTTCCCGGCCGCCGCCGAACTGCACGCGCTCATGCGCGACACCGCGGACACGGCCGCCCAACTCATCAGCGCGGGCAGCCGTCGTGCCGTAACGACCGCCCCCGCACTCGCGCCCCGGGGGTCCGCCCCCGTTC
>NZ_JBXVPZ010000108.1:0-24177 GCF_057961495.1 Streptomyces sp. P5F9
GCGCGGGCCGATGTCCGCGCAGATGAATCGCTCCCCCGAGCGCGCCCAGCTCGCCCACCGCGTGCTGCAGTGCCAGCCGGAAGACCTCGCTCTCGGTGACGCCGGGGTCCACGGTGCCGAGCAGAGCCAGACGTGCGTTCATACCGTAAATTTTACCGTTCCCGCCTCACATAACGCGGTGCTGCGCAGGACTCTCACCTTTGACTCCCGCTCTCGCACACGGCTCTCAACAGGCAGCGCTCCGGACCGAGTTGCCCCGGTGGCCCGCCCGCGTTCGCTCGGGTGACAATACTCGGCATCCGGGGGAACGGGGGGTCGTGAACGGGGTATGGAACCCCTTGATCATGTCCGGACGTTGTCACCCCGTCAGGCTCACCCCCGCCCACCCGTCACACAGGAGCGGCATGGACATCGGCGTATTCATCCCCATCGGCAACAACGGCTGGCTCATATCGAAGAGTTCACCCCAGTACCTGCCGAGCTTCGAGCTGAACAAGGCCATCGTGCAGAAGGCCGAGGAGCACGGGCTCGACTTCGCGCTGTCGATGATCAAACTCAAGGGATTCGGCGGCGAGACCGAGTTCTGGGACCACAACCTGGAGTCGTTCACGCTGATGGCGGGCCTGGCCGCCGTGACGGAACGCATCAAGCTGTACGCCTCCACCCCGATCCTCGTCCTGCCCCCGGCGATCGTCGCCCGCATGGCCACGACCATCGACTCCATCGCTCCGGGCCGCTTCGGCATCAACATCGTCACCGGCTGGGCACCCGGCGAGTACTCCCAGATGGACCTGTGGCCCGGCGACGAACACTTCGGCAACCGCTACGCCCGCGCCGCCGAGTACGTCACCGTGATGAAGGAGCTGTGGAGCGAGGGCGTCAGCAACTTCAAGGGCGAGTTCTACGCGATGGACGACTGCGTGCTCTCGCCGCGCCCGGCGGACGGGCACATCGACATCGTCGCGGCCGGGCAGAGCCCCACGGGCATCCGGTTCGCCGCCGAGCACGCCGAGTACAACTTCATCCTGGGCAGCGGGGTCAACACCCCCCTCGCGCTGTCGGACACCACGGCCTCGCTCGTGGACGCGGCGGCGGGGACGGGCCGTGACGTCGGCGCGCTCTCCCTCTTCATGGTCATCGCCGACGAGACCGACGAGGCCGCGCAGGCGAAGTGGCAGGACTACCACGACAACGCCGACCACGCCGCACTGGCCTACATGGCGGGCGAATCCGCCACCGACACCACCGCCGACGACACCTCCACCGCCCGCACCATCGTGCTGCCCGAGGGCGCGGTCAACTTCAACATGGGCACGCTGGTCGGCTCGTACGAAACCGTCGCGAAGATGCTCGACGAGGTCGCCGAGGTCGAGGGCACCAAGGGGATCATGCTCGTCTTCGACGACTTCCTCGTGGGCCTGGAGAACTTCGGCACCCGCATCCAGCCGCTGATGAAGTCCCGGTCGCAGGCCGGGTGACCGCCGCTCCCGATGCTCCGGGCCCGCGGTCGTGACCGCCGGCCGAGGCCCGTGGCGGGTGTTCGCGGCCACCGCCGTAGGGGTGGTGGCCGTGTTCCTCAACATGAGCGGTCTCGCCGTCGCGCTGCCCACCATCACCCGGGAGCTGGGGGCCGCCCCCGGGCAGGCCGACTGGATCCTGCTCGGCTACATGCTGGTCACCACCGCCCTGATCCTCGTCCTCGGCCGGCTCGCCGACATCGTCGGCCGCCGCAGCCTGTATCTCGCCGGGCTCGTCGTCTTCACCGCCGGGACCGGGCTCGCGGCGCTCTCCCCGTCGGCGGGGTTCCTGATCGCGGCCCGGCTCGTGCAGGGGGTGGGCGCCGCAGCCGTGATCACCAACAACACCGCCCTGCTGACCGACGTGTTCCCCGCGCGGACACTGGGCCGGGCCCTCGGCTGGAACGTCACCGTGGCCGCCACGGCCCAGGTCGCCGGACCGGTCGTCGGCGGCGCGGCCACCCAACTCCTCGGCTGGCGTGGGCTGTTCGTCGTCTGCGTACCGATCGGGCTGGTCGCGATCGGGGCGTCGGCCCTGGCCGTTCCGGCGACCGGAGCGCGGATCGGCCGGACCCGTGAGCCGTTCGACCTGCCGGGCGCGCTGCTGTCCACCGCGATGCTGACCGCCCTCGTCCTCACCCTCACACCCGGCGTCACGTCCACCGTCGCCGACTGGCTGCCGTGGGCCTGCGGCGCCGCGACCCTCGCGCTGTTCACGGCCTTCGTCGTCGTCCAGACGCGCCGCTCGCACCCCCTGGTCGACGTGGCGCTGCTGCGCACCCGCGCGATCGCCCTCGTGCTCGCGGCCGTACTCGCCAACGCGGTCGGCAGCTACGCCGTCGTCCTCCTCGCGTCCCTGCACGAGCAGGCGGTCGGCGGCGCCACGTCCCTGGAGGCGGGGGTGCTGGTGACACCGGTCGCGGCCGGCACGCTGCTCGCCTCGGCCGCCGCGGGTTCGTTGTTCGACCGCTTCACTCCGCGCAAGCTGACCACGACCGGCATGGTGGTGACGGCGTGCGGACTGCTGGGCTTCTCGCTGACACTCTCGACGACGGCCGTGCCGTTCCTGGCCGTGGCCCCGTTCCTCTTCCTCGTCGGGGCCGGCACCGGGCTGTTCATGACGCCGAGCACGAGCGCGCTGATGCTGTCCGTGCCGGCCGACCGGCGCGGAATGGCCAACGGCCTGCGGTCCACCACACAGAACGTGGGCTACCTCCTCAGTACGGCCCTCGCGCTCGCCTTCACGACGACCGGGCTGAGCGAACCGGCCCGCCAGGCCGCGTACGACGGGACACTGAACACCCTGAACGTGCTCGCGTCGGGCGAACTGGACCGGTTCGTCGCCAACATCCGCGCCACGGGGTTCGCCCTCACGGGCGTCGTCGTGGTCGGGGGAGTGATCTGCCTGGCATTGCCCACGTCGCTGCGGGCACCGCGTACCGCTGACGCAGCCGCCATCAACACCCCGCCGGAGTCCGCCACTTCACGAAGGACGTCGCCATGACCGGTCATCAGCAGGAGGACTACGAGCGCGCCGGGTTCGACGGACAGCTCACCCCCGGAACGTCCCCGGCCCTGATCCTGGTGGACCCCGCCCGCGCCTACGTCGACCCGGACTGCCCGCTCTACGCCGGCGTCGAACCGGCGGTCGACGCGATGAGGCTCCTGCTGGCCGACGCACGCCGGGCCCGGATTCCGGTGATCGTGACGCGGGTGCTGCTGAGGGCGGACGGCAGCGACGGCGGCCTCTTCTTGCGCAAGGTGCCCGTCCTGCGGGCATTCGTCGAGGGCAGCCCCTTCGGCGAGTTCATCGAGGGCCTGGCCCCGGCACCGCACGACCTGACCGTGACGAAGCAGTACCCGAGCGCCTTCTTCGGCACCGCGCTGGCCGACCACCTCACGGCCGACGGCATCGACACCCTTCTCATCGGCGGCCTGTCGACCAGCGGCTGCGTGCGGGCCACCGCGCTGGACGCCATGCAGCACGGATTCGTGCCGGTCGTGGTCGAGGAGGCCGTGGGCGACCGGGACCCGGACATCCACGCGGCGAACCTCTTCGACATCAAGCACAAGATCGGCGAGGTGTGGCCGCTCGGGCGGGCTCAGGGGTATCTCGCGTCTCTCGGCTGAGTGCGCCGGGCCGGGCACTCGCAGGACCACGGTCCGCTCCGGCCGGTCCGCTCAGCGGAACCGCGGGTGACAGGGCCGGCAGGGGCGATGACGCTGGGGCGCTCCTGGTGCCGACTGTGGGGGGAGACGTCGTGGAGATGGGCTTGGAGCCGGTGGAGGAAGTCGTCGGCGTCGATGGACGGTTCCAGTGGGAGTTCCCTCCGCCGGGCGGTACCGGCCCCGACCCCGGTCCGGGTTCCGGCTCCGCCGCCCTGTCCGTCTGGTACTTCGCCCTGCCGCTCACCTCCGCCCACCGCGGCGGCCACTCCGGCGGCGGTGCCCTCGTGGACGGCGTCGACGGCCAGGAGCGGTACCGGAACGAGGGGACGGTCTACCCCCACTCCGGTCTGGTCGAGATGATCACCTACCAGGAGCGGTACCTCCCCGAACTCTCCTGGAAATACCTGGACTTGAGCCATGTCCCGTGGGACGACGTACGGGCCGCCATCGCCGCGGACCCCCCGGACGTGGCGGCGTTCACCGTCTACACCGCCACCGCACTGTGGGCTTTCATCGTCGCCGCCGAGATCAAGCGCGTGAACCCCGAAGCGGTCGTCGTGTTCGGCAACGACCACGCGGGAATCCTCCATCGCGAAATACTCACCGGCCATTACGGCCACCGGCTCGTCGATTTCGTCAGCACCGGCAACAACGGACCCTTCACCATGCTCGGCCTCCTGTACGCGTTACGAGGGCAGCTCGATCTGAAACGCGTCCCTTCCCTCGCCTATCGCGAACACCTCGGGGTCGTGAACCAGCCCGCTCCCACCTATCCCCTCGACCGCCGCATGCTCCCCGACTACGCACTCATCGAAGACCAACTGGAGCGGTACTACGACAAGGCGTTCGACGTCTGGTACGCCCATCACTACGACTTGAAACGCATGATCACCCTCCCCCTGGACGCGGGCTGCACCTGGGGAACGCGTCCGGGACGCCGGTGCAAACACTGCTCGATCCAGGGACTCACTCCGAAATTCGCCCGGATGGACACGATCGTTCCCGCACTCGAAAAGGCGGTCGGCGGCCTCGGCGCCAATGTCTACGCCGCCGGCGACTCCACTCTCGGGTTCTCCCGCGCACAGTGGTCCGGCGACATCGGCTACCTCGACGAACTCGCCGAACGCTGCGCCGCCTCACCGGTGTTGAGGGACCACCGGTTCCTCCTCGCCTACGGCCTGGTCTTCGAGTTCCTCCAGTCGGCGAAGCTGTGCCAGGGCTTCGTCCGCACGTGGAACGTCGGCCTGGAGGCCTTCGACCTCAAACTCCTCAAGGGCGACTCCAAGGGCATCAACAAAGGACCCGACCGGGTTTATGAGGCACTCGAACTGGCCCAGGAACTGGACTACAAGATCTACGCCTCGGGAATCCTCGGCCTGCCCGGTACCACCCGGAAGCAACTCCACGAAGAGGTCGACTCCTGGCTCTCCCTCGCGGAGACCTACCGGGACACCATCACCACGGTGTCGGTCGCGGCGCCCGGTGTGATCCCGGGCTCGCGCATGTACTGGGAGAGTTTCCGCTCCCACCCCGAAGTGCGCGCCGCACACGGCGAGATCATTCCGGCCCGGCGCCTCACCGAGTTGTACGTCCACGAGAACACGGAGGTCGAACTCGCCGATGTGGAAGCCGCGATCGCCGATGTCGGCCGGGGCGTGATCGCCCTCGGCCGGGAGCACGGACACATGAAGTTCGGCGGCTACATGCTCGGCGGAGTCGACGACGACGAGGCGGCCGAGCGACGACTGCTCGACGAGATCTGCGCCCAGCTCTGACACGAGCAACGGACTTTCGGAACAGCACGGGGGACTGATGAAGACGAACAGGACGCAGACGAAGACGTCACAGCCGAAGGGGGCGACGACACCGGTGATGGCGACGGCTACGACGGTGAAGACGGGTCGGACGACGGCCGTACCCGCCGCGTGGGCCCCACGTGTGATCGTCGTCGGCGCCGGTGGCGCGGGCCTGGCCGCCGCCGTCGAGGCCGCCGCCGAGGGCGCACACGTCGTACTCGTCACGAAGGCTGTCTACGAGCATGCCCGGCACCGCTGGGCCTCGGCCGGCGGCTGCACCTGGAAGACCCACGCCTTCAACGCGGCCGTCGCGCCGGACGACAGCGTCGCGGCCCACATCGAGGACACCCTGGCGGGCGGGGCGTACGCGGGCGACGAGGACATCGTACGGACGCTGTGCGAGGGCGCGTTGGGCCTGGTGGAATGGCTGGAAGGCCTCGGGCTGCGATTCGAGAAGAGCGGTGACGGCCGATTCGCCACCCGCCCGTTCGGCGGCAACGGCGCGCCCCGCGCCGTCCACCTGGAGGACCGGCTCGGCTTCCACATTCAGCGTGTGCTCGGCGAACGACTGGCCCGACTCGTCCGGGAAGGCCGCGTCGAGGTCCGTTCCGGGCTGCGCGCCACGGAGATTCTGCTCGACGCCGACGGAGCCGTACGAGGACTCCAGGTGCTGTCCGTCGAGAGCCTGGAAATCCTGGAGATCGCCGCGGACGCCGTGATCCTCGCCGACGGCGGCGGCACCTCGATGTACGCACCGTCCGCCGCCTCCACGGACAAGACCTGCGACGGCCTCGCACTCGGCCTGCGCGCCGGTGCCGAGGCCATCGACATGGAGTACGTCCAGTTCCACCCCACCGGGCTCGCGTCGGACGTACCGACGTACGACGGAATGCCCGTCGAGGAAGCCGTACGGTTCGACGGCGCGACCCTGCTCAACCGTGACGGCGAGCGGTTCATGCTGCGGTACGACCCGCTGGGCGAACAGGCCACCCGGGACAAGGTGTCGCGCGGCGCCTACCGCGAAATCATGGAGGGGCGCGGTTTCCCGGACGCGACGGTCCGGCTCGATCTCAGTGCCTGCGCGCATGTCGTACCCGAGCGCTATCCGGCCCTGTACGAACGTCTCTGTCTGACCAGCCCCGGATTCGGTTCGGCGGACGCGTCGGTACTCGCCGTACGCCCCACCGCGCATTTCCTGATGGGCGGACTCCGGATCGACAGCACGGCCCGCACCACGATTCCCGGCCTGTACGCCGCGGGCGAGACCGCGGGCGGCGCCCACGGCGCCAACCGCCTCGGCGGGAACGGCCTGTCGGAAGCCCTCGTCTTCGGCCGCGTCGCCGGCCGGCATGCGGCTGCCCCCAGCGCCAGGACGGGGCTGAAGGAAGAGCACATCCGGGTCACCGGGCCCTACCGCATGGACGTCTCCCCGGACGGCGCCTGCCCCGAGGCGCTGCTCCAACTCCTGCGGCGCGAGATGTACTTGAAGGCCGGCCCGATCCGTACGGCCCGCGGCCTCCTGGCGATGACCGACACGGTCGCGACGCTGGACGAGCGCCGGGAGAAGCTGGACATCGCCTCCGGTCCCCGTGCCGCGGGCCAGGTACAGACGTGTCTCGACCTGGAGAACCTCCTTCTGGCCTCCCGGCTGATCGTCGAGTCCGCGCTGCTCCGCGAGGAGTCGCGCGGGGCGCACCACCGCGAGGACTTTCCCGCGACGGCCGCTCACGTCACCGGCAACGCCGTCGTGCACGACTCCGGGAAACTCGTCTGGAAGCCCGTTCACCGTGGCGGAGCCCGGCCTTCCGACGCCGGCGCGGAGCACCGACGGTGAACCTGGACAACGGGATCAGCGTGGCCGCGATATCCCTCGGCGTCGTGGTCACTCCCGGGCCGAACATGATGTACATGGTCTCGCGGAGCATCGCCCAGGGCCGCCGCGCCGGAGTGGTGTCGCTGGGCGGGGTCGCGGTCGGCGCCCTGGTCTTCGTGGTGGTGACGAACCTCGGCCTGATGGCCGTGCTCAGAACCGTCCCCGTGCTGTACACGTCCTTCAAGATCGCGGGTGCCGCCTACCTGGCCTGGCTCGCCTGGCAGGCCCTCAGATCCGACGGCGTCTCCGTGTTCGCCCCGCGCGAGGTGGCGGACACCTCCACCCGCCGCCTCTTCACCATGGGCCTGGTCACGAACCTCCTCAACCCCAAGATCGCCCTGCTGTACCTCTCCCTGATTCCGCAGTTCGTGGACACCCGGGCGGGCCATGTCCTGCTCCAGGGCTTCGCCTTCGGCGGCATCCAGGTCGCCGTCAGCGTGTGCGCGAACCTGGTCATCATCATGGCCGCGGGCACTCTCTCGAATTTCCTCGCCGCGCGGCCCGCCTGGCTGCGGGTACAGCGCTATGTCACGGGATGCGCCCTCGGCACCTTCGCCCTGCTGCTGGCGACGGACCAGTCGCAAGCGTGACGAACCGTCAACACCTTCCGCACGGCACGGGCGTGAAGAAGGGCGCAGGGGCGGCCGCACCCCGTACGCACACCTCGGAACCACCCACGCACGCCCTCCTGTTGGTGACCGGTCACTGATGTGCTCGTCGTCCGTACAACGAGGGGGAGAAGGACATGCGTCATCGTCTTGCGCAACGGTTCGCCGTGCTGTGCGCGTCGGCCGCGCTGCTCATCGGGGCAGGTCTGGTGGCCGGACCGGCAGCTCAGGCGTCATCCTCGTCGCTCAGTCCATGCTGGCATCCGTACGTCTGCGTGTACTCGGGCCAGATCATGGTGGGCAACTACAAAGACGCAGGCTACTGGCAGCGCTTCCGTCGTACCGACGTCACGTACGCCTACAACGCCCGGCACAACGGTGCCGCGTATTTCCACTACAGCCGTGGCTACACCAGCTGCGTCGAACCGGGACGCCGCGCCAATCTGACCATCCCGCCCTACGGCTACGTGAACGGTATCCGCATCGACACCCGCTCACGCTGCTACCCCTGAACCGCACGTGACCCTTCGCGGAGAGGCTGTGTGCGCAGCCCAGTACGCGGCGATCGCGTTTGCCGGCACAGGGCACGTGACGCACGGCAGGTTCCCGCTCGCCCTCCCGACCGCGAAGCCCACGGTCAGGAGGGAAGCGGGCCCTGCATCACCAGGGCGAGGCCCTGTTCGGCGTCGTCGTTCAGGGCGTTGGTGAAGGCCTTGTCGTAGGCGTCGTCGCCCACCGACTTACGGGCTTGCGACTCCCACTGGTCGCGGACCTCGGACAGTTCGGGGGTGCCGTGGTTCGGGTGGCCGAGCATGCGCCAGAACGTGTTCCCGGTGCCGGACGTGCGCGCGGCCGCGATGCCGTTGCCCTGGACCGCGTTCGCCCCGGTGAGGAGGTCGAGCGCGAGGGCGATGCCGAGGTTGTCGTTGAGGTTGTGCTTGCTGGTGAGCATGGCCCGGGCATGGAGCTCGGCGTCGTGCGCGCGACCCTGGAGAAGGTCTATGAAGGCGAGTTGGTGGAACGCGTACGACCGGGCCCAGTGCTCGCCGTACCGGACGCTGAGACGACGCAGGGCGATGGCCGCCTCGTAGGCCTCGGCCAGCCGGCCCAGCGCGGAGTGGGCGAACGTCCGGATCACCATGCAGCACAGCTGGGGCGCGCCCGTCGGCGGCGACGTGCCGTGGCTGATCAATGCCTGGTCGCACACGTCGTACGCGGCCTCGGGACGGCCCGCCATGAGGTGGGTCAGGCCGAGGGTGTGGGCGGCGAAGAGCTGGGACTGCGGACTGCCGTCCTCGCACGCCGCCGCGGTGCACTCCTCCCCGATGTGCAGAGCGGTCCGGTGGTCGCCCTGGAGGGTGAGCGTGATCCCCAGGGCCCAGAGCGCGCGGGTGCGGGACGGGCCCTTGGGCGTGTCGAGGGCCAGGACGCGTTCGAGGTAGTCGCGGGATTCGTGGAGGTGCCCGCAACAGGGCCAGAACAGGCCCGTGCGGCCGGCCATTTCGACGGCGGCGTCGGGATCCGCCTCGATGAGGTGGTCGAGCGCGGCGCGCACGTCGGCGTGGGTCGCCGAGATCCGCGCGTACCAGGCGACCTGCCGGTCACTGAGCCAACCCGCCTCCGCCTCGGCCAACATGGCGGCGAAGTGCGCGGCGTGGAGCCGGGCGAGGGCTTCCCCCTCACCGAGTTCCGCGAGCCACATGGCGCCGTACTCGCAGAGTGTGTCCAGCATCCGGTAGCGATCGCCCACCTGTTGGAGCACTGACTGGTCGACCAGCCGCTCCAGAAGCCACGGGATGTCGTCGCCGATGAGTGGGCCGCCCGCGCAGACGGACTGCGCGTCGGCCACGTCGAGGGGACCGCGGAAGACGGACAGTCTGGCCCACAGCAACCGCTCCAGCGGCGAGCACAGTTCATGGCTCCAGCCGATCGCCGTACGAAGCGCGCGGTGCCGCCTGGGCCACACCGTCTCGTCCACGAGCGTGTCCAGCCGGGAACCGAGACGCTCGGCGATCTCCGCGAGGCTGCTCTCCCGCAGGCGCGCGCAGGCGAGTTCGACCGCGAGCGGGATTCCCTCCAGGCGGCGGCAGATGGCGGAGACCGCTTCGGCCGAGCCGGGGGAGTCCAGGGACAGCGCGGGCGACGCCGTGGCACAGCGCTCCCGGAACAGCCGTACGGCGTCTCCGCTGCCGCCCTCGTCCATGGAGAGCGGAGCCACCTCGATACGGTGCTCGATCCGGACCCCGATGGCCTGTCTGCTCGTGGCGAGCACGGTCAACTGGGGCGCTGCGGCGAGGAGTTCGCTCACCAGGAGCAGGCAGGAGGCCAGTACCCGTTCGCAGCAGTCGAAGACGAGAAGGACCTGCCGGCCCGTCAGCCACTCGCACAACGCCTCGACCGGGGCGCGCGGATTGTGGTCCAGGAGATCGACCGCGTCACAGACCGTCGCGGTGAACAACCGGTCGTCGTAGAGGTTGGACAGGTCGATCCACCAGACCCCGTCGGCGTACTGCCCCCGGACCTGCTCCGCGACGCGCAGCGCCAGCCGGCTCTTCCCGACACCGCCACCACCGGTCAGCGTGACGCATCGCTGCTGCGCCAACGCCGTCTTGACTGTGTCGAGTTCGCTGTCGCGGCCGACAAAGCTGGTCGTCATCACTGGGAGGTTGCCTAACACGGTCCCATCCTGCACGGCCCGGACGAGGGGCTAAACCCTCTCATTGAAAACGGTCACAAGTGATCGGAGTTGGCAACTATTCGATCGAACGGTTCCTGTGGCCGACGGAGTGAAGTGCTGTGGCGGGTGTATCGATTCGGCGGGCCCTCGGCGGCCTTCGACGACGGGCGGTTGCGCGATGCGGAACGGCTCGGCAGCCGTTGAGAGGTGCGGATGCGGGCACGGACTTTCGGAGCGTGATTCCTCCACCTTCCGCTGACCGGCGGCCAGTTCCCACGCCTCTCTACTCGACCGGATCCAGATAGAAG
The DNA here is from genome assembly GCF_057961495.1 of Streptomyces sp. P5F9. Lineage (NCBI taxonomy): Bacteria > Bacillati > Actinomycetota > Actinomycetes > Kitasatosporales > Streptomycetaceae > Streptomyces > Streptomyces sp. P5F9. The sequence continues at coordinate 10,949 of NZ_JBXVPZ010000108.1, forward strand.
CTAGCCTGCCCCACCCGGTCGCCTTCGGTGCGCGCGACGACCACGCCCCTCACCAGAAAGGGAGTGTCGTCGACAGCGGTGCCGGCCATCTCCCACTCGCTCCAGACGACGTCGCCGTCCTGGACGGACCGCAGCACACGCGCCTTGATGTCCGGCACGCGGGCGAAGAGACCGCTCCAGTTCTTGCGTACGACGTCCTGCCCCACGAAACTCCGCGCCGGGTGCGTCGGCATGTCGCAGCGGTAGTCCTCGGTGAAGCAGGCGACCAATGCTTCGAGATCCTGGGTCGAGATCGCCGTCCGCAGATGGTCGGGGAACGCAGACACACGGCTTCCTTTCATTTTTCCCCTTACGTCGTCGTGTTGATCTCAAGCCGGGCGCCCCGGCCGGGAAGACCCAACTCGGCCTGGACTCAACCCAGTTGGTACCCCCTCGCGACGCCGCTGCCGAACCGGGCACCTCACTCCACCTCGAACGTCGCCCCCAGCCCCATCCCGGTGATCCACTCCGGAACCGGTTCGTACGCGCTCCACATCAGCGGCGCCCGTACCGCCGCCTGCCCGATCAGCCACGTACGGATCTCGTGCCCGCCGCTGCCCGCCTGGTCCTCAAGACCCGCGTCACCGAGGGCCGCGATCGGCTCGGACTCTCCCGTTCCCAGCTGCTTGAGGAACCAGCGGTCCCACGCGCTGTTGACGTGCGCGTGCGGGTCGCCGCCCATCGCCCGGACCCGGGGTTCACGCGCGGCCGCGAAGGCGCGGGCGTCCTCGCGGCCGTGGATCACCGAGTGCCGGCGGTCCTCGGCCATCGCCGGATCGCGCGGGTCGTTGCTGGGCAGCCAGTGGGAGAGTCCGCCGCTCGCGATGAGCAGGACCCGGCCGGCGGCGCCGTCGCCGCGCAGGGTGTCGCCGAGCGCCCGGCCGAAGCCGATGCAGCGTTCCATGGTCGGCAGCGGGGGAGCGGCGGTGTTGACGACGAGCGGCACCATCGGGATGTCGGTCCCGCCGCACACCATCTCGTAGCTCTGCACGAGTCCGTGGTCGACGGTCAGCGAGTACGACAGCGACAGGTCGAAGCCCGCGCGGGTGAGGCCGTCGTACACGGACCAGGCCAGTTCGCCGGCGACGGGCAGCGGGCCCGGCCGGCTGCCGAAGTCGCCGAATCCGACGGCGTGTTCGACGCCGATGAGGAACGGCGGCATCGCGTCGTAGAAGTTCGCGTGGAAGTGGTCGGGCCCGATGACCACGACCGCGTCGGGCGCGAACCGTGCGACCGCCCGGGAGAGCCGGGCCGCCTCGGCGAGGAACCGGCCGCCGGGCTGCTCGGGACCGTCGGGCGGCAGCAGGGTGGCGAACGGGGAGTGGGACATGGCGACCAGGCCGAGGATCTCGCTCATACCGGGTCCTTGCCGAGGAGGAGGAAATCCCGGTGGGCGCGCAGGAATTCAGCCGGCTTCTCCCATTGCGGCCAGTGACCCGCGCCCTCGATGACGTGCAGGCGGGCGTCGGGCAGCCAGCTCTGGAGCATCGCCGCCTCATCGAGTCCGCCGGTCGGGTCGTGGTCGGTCCACAGCAGCAGGGTGGGGGCGCTGATCCCCCCGACCCAGGCGGGGTTCCAGGCGAACTCCTTGCGCACCTCCGGGTCTTGGAGCACCAAGGTGTTCTCGATCGCGCGCAGGAAGCCGGGGCGGCCGTAGACGGCACGCCGTAGATTCACCAGCTCGTCGGTGACCATCGAGGTGTCGTGGAAGAGGAACTCGACCCGGCGGCGCACGGTTTCGTCGCTCGGGTCCCGGACGGCGGCCAGGGTGCTCTCGCGCATCTTGACCATCACTTCGGGCTTGTTGGCTATGTTGCCGGGGGTGTTGAGCACGAGTCGTTCGACGCGGTCGGGGTGGCGGGTCGCGGTCCACGCGGTGACCCATCCGCCGAGTGATTCGCCGGACAGGTGTGCCGAGTCGATTCCCAACTCGTCCATCAGGTCGAGGAGATGATCGGAGAGCACGTCGATCGTGTACGGCCGGTCCGGGAGGTCGGACCAGCCGTGGCCGACCATGTCGTAGGCGGTGACACGGAAGTCGGCGGCGAGCCCGGCGATGTCCCGGGCGTAGGCCTCAAAGTGTCCGCCGGTGCCGTGCAGCAGGATCAACTCGGGGCCGGACCCCGCGCGCAGGACCCGGGTGCGGACGCCGGCGACGTCGACGAACCTCAACTCGTGCTCCACGTCGGAGAGTTCGCCCCAGATGCCGATGTGGGCGGGCAACGGGCTCATGCCTGCTCCTCCTTGAATCGTGCGCGGGCTTCCGCGACCGTGACCAGGCCCGCGCTCTGCCGGCGGCCGACGCCGAGCAGGTTCAGCAGACGTGAGTTCTCGATGGTGAGGAACTCGACCGGCTCGGTCTGGGAGTCGTTGTAGTGGCGGTGCCAGGTCCAGGGCGGGGTGTAGATGAAGTCGCCGGTGGCCCAGGGTTCGGTGTCGTCCTCGATCTCGCTGTGGCCGTGCCCGCTGATGACGAAGTGCACCGTCTCGTGGTGGTGGCGCTGCATGTCCGAACTGAGACCCGCCGGAATGGTCTGCCGGAAGAGTTCGAAGCTGGCCGTCGGCAGGAGCCCGGCGATCGCCAGCACGGTCGGGTTGTGCACCTGGTCGGCGGGCAGGGGGGCGAGTTGGTCGGCGTGCACGACGACCGGCCGCGCCGTACCGGGCCGTACGGTGTCGTGGATCGAGCCGAGGAAATCGCCCATGGTGAAGCCGGATCCTGATTCCGCCATCAGATCGTCTCCGTCCTTCCGCCGTCGACCGTGAGCACGGTCCCGTTGATGTACGCCGCGTCGCCGGAGGCCAGGAAGGCCACGACGGCCGCGATCTCCGCCGGTCGCGCGGCCCGCCCGGCCGGAATGTGTGCGAGGTCCTGCGCGTCGAGTTCGTCGAATCCCTGGTGCGTGGCGTATGCCCGGTTGGCCAGGATCTGGGTGCGCCGCTCGGTCGAAGTGGCGCCGGGGGCAACGCAGTTGACGGTCACGCCCTCGGCCGCGAACTCGCGGGAGAGCAGTTTGGCCGCGGCCGTGACCGCCGAGCGCAGCACCACCGAAGCGGCCAGGTCGGGCTGCGGTTGCCGCACCGCCGTGGACGTCACGAACACCACCCGCCCGAAGCCCCGCTTCGCCATGCCCGGCATCGCGAGGCGTGCCAGCCGCAGCGGGCCGAGCAGCAGCAGTTCGGCCGCCTCCCGCCACCGCGTGTCGTCGAGGTCGAGGATCCCGCCGGGCGGCGGACCACCGGCGTTGAGCACGAGCACGTCGAGGCCCCCGTACCGGTCGTCGACCTCTTCCACCGCCGCTACGGCCGAGGTGGGGTCGGCCATGTCGCTCACCAGGGCGTGCACCTCGCGCGCCGGGCCGTCGCCCACGGCGTGGCTGAGCCGCGCTGCCGCGGCTTCGAGGGCCTCGGCCCGCCGGCCGGTGATCACCACCCGGTCGCCCGAACCCGCCAGGCGCTCGGCGACCGCGTGCCCGATACCGCTCGCACCGCCGCCGACCAATGCTGTCCGCATGATGTTGGCATCCTCCTGAGTCTCGCCCTGTCCGCCGGTCGGGACAGCCGGCCGTGCCTGAGTTCTCGCCTCGTCCGCTGTCGAGACAGCCGTGACCGAGTCCCGGCCGTGTCCGCCGGTCGGGACAGCCATGGCCGAGCCCTTGCCCTGCCCGCTTGTCCGCGGAGCGGGGACAGCCTTAGCGTGACCGGCATGACCCCCGGGGAACAAGGGACGAGTCCCACTGCGCGGGACGCCAAGGCCGAGACCTCGGGCCTGGAGCGCGCGGCGGCGATCCTCGGCGCCTTCGACGCGGCACACCGCGAACTGACCCTCTCCGCGCTCGTGACCCGCTGCGGGCTGCCCCGGTCGACCACCCACCGCACCGCGGACCGGATGATCCGGCTCGGCTGGCTGGACAAACCCCAGGGCCACTACCGGATCGGCAACCGGCTCTTCGAGATCGCGAGCCTGGCGCCGATCCGGCTCGAACTGCGCGAGGCCGTACTGCCCTACCTGCAGGACCTGCACAGCGCGACCAGGACCACCGTGCAGCTCGGCGTCCTGGAGGGCGCGCAGATCCTGGTCGTCGAGAAGATCACCGGCCACCGCCCCATGCCGATGCTCTCCCAGGTCGGCGGGATCATCCCGGCGTACTGCTCGGCGCTGGGCCGGGCCATCCTCGCCTACAGCGAGACCGAGACCATCGAGGCCGTACTCGATGCCGGGACGCCGCCGCGCAACCCGCGCACGCTGACCACCAAGGAAGCCGTGATCCGCGAGCTGACCGCCGTCCCGGCGAGGGGCTGGGCGGTGGAACGCGAGGAGGGCAACATCGGCGTGAGCTGCGTCGCCGCCCCGATCTTCGGCCCGTCCGGCGACGTCGCCGCGGCGCTGTCCGTCACCGGGCCCACCGCCCTGGTCCGCGCAGACCGGGCCGGGCCCGCGGTACGGCTCGCCGCGGCGGCGGCCTCGCGGGCCTACAGCAACCGTCGTTGAAAAAGTCCCAGCCGGTGGGACTGGATCATTGCGCATCGACCGTGCCGAACCCACGCTGGGCGCAGCGGACCAGCGCCGTGGCCGGTCGGCCACGGTGGCGACCGGAAGGAGACGACGGTGACTCTAGGCGGTGGCTACATGCTGCCCTCCCGCGACGGACACAAGATCGCGGCGATCGGGCTGGGCATCACCCTCAAGGCGGACGGTGCCGCGACACACGACGCGTACTCGCTGTTCGAGTACACCGTCCCGCCGGAGACCGACGGACCGCCGCCCCACCTGCACACCCGTGAGGACGAGTCCTTCATCTGCCTCGCCGGACGGCTCGACGTGCACCTCGGCGGCAAGGACTTCGTCCTCGAACACGGCGACTACCTCTACCTGCCGCGCGACGTGATCCACGCCTTCCGCAACCCCTACCAGGAGGAGTCGCGCGTCATCTCCGTCGTCTCGCCGGCCGGCCTGGAGGCCTACTACCAGACGCTCGCGGACATGCCGCCCGGCCCGAAGGACATCGGGCTGATGAAGAAGATCATGGCCGACTTCGGCATCGAGCTCCAACTGCCGCCCGAGGTCGCCTGATCATGAGGATCGCCATCATCGGTGCCGGTGTCGCGGGCCTGGTCACCGCGAAGGTGCTCACACAGGCCGGACACCGGACGGACGTGTTCGACAAGACCCCCGACGTCGGCGGTGTGTGGAGCCGCACGCGCCGCTACCCGGGAGTCACCACACAGAGCCCGAAAGCGCAGTACTCCTTCTCCGACTTCCCCATGCCCGCGGACTTCCCCGAGTGGCCCGACGGCGCTCAGGTCCAGTCGTACCTCGCCGACTACACCGCGCACTTCGGACTCGAACCCGTGCTGCGCCTGAGCACCGAGGTGCTCGCGGCGCGGCCCACCGCCGACGGCGCGTGGAGCGTCGAGTACCGCGACTCCGCGGGCACACACAGCACGGAGACCTACGACCGGCTCGTCGTCGCCAATGGGGTGTTCTGCGAACCGGCGGTGCCGCAGTTCGACGGCCTGGCGGAGTTCACCGCGGCCGGCGGCCGGGTGTGCGCGGGCACCGAGTTCCACGACGCCGAACAGGCGCGCGGCCGCGACGTTCTCGTCGTCGGCTACGGCAAGTCGGCCTGCGACGTGGCCGTGCCGATCAGCGCCGTCGCCGCCGGCACCGACGTGATCGCGCGCCAACTGCTGTGGAAGGTCCCGCGCAAGGTCGGCGGCCGGCTCAACTTCAAGATGCTGCTGCTCACCCGCCTCGGCGAGGGCCTGTTCCGCTACATCCGCCCGCGGGGCTTCGAACGCTTCCTGCACGGCCCCGGCAACGGCCTGCGCCGCCGGATGATCAACTCCGTCGGTACGGTGTCGATACGCCAACTCGGCCTCAAGCGGCTCGATCTGGTGCCCCGGGGGACGATGGAGGACATCGTGCGCGGCGCGATCGGCCTCGCGACCGAGGGCTTCTTCGAAGCCGTCACCGCGGGCGACATCACCGTCCGCCGGGACCGCACCATCGAGCAGCTCCTCGTCGTGGACGGCAAGCCCTCCGCCCGCCTCTCCGACGGCACCGTGCTGCCCGCGGACCTGGTGGTCTGCGCCACCGGCTTCACCCAGGGCGTCCCGTTCCTGCCCGAGAAGGTGCGCGAGCAACTCCTCGACGAGCGCGGCAACTTCATGCTCTACCGCCAGATCCTGCCCCTCGGGATCCCCGGCCTGTACTTCAACGGCTACAACTCCTCCTTCTTCAGCCCGCTCAACGCCGAGATCGCCGCCCTGTGGATCGCCGCCGACCTCGCCGGCGCGCTGACGACACCCGACACCGGGACCATGCGGCACGCGGTCGTGGAGCAACTGGCCTTCATGGACGTCGCCACCGACACGCACCACTGCCGCGGCACCAAGATCATCCCGTTCTCCATGCACAACGCCGACGAAGTGCTCGGCGACCTGGACCTCGACATCAACCCGCTTGTCCGCGCCGCTCATTGGCTCGGCCCGGTCGACCCGGCCGCGTACCGAGGCCTGACCCCGAAGCTGCTCAAGCGCCTGGCACTGATCGAGCCCGGACACGGGGACCGACTGCGCCTGCTTCCCGGCCCGGACAGCTCGGACGCTGCTACCGGGCCGGGAAGTACACGGCAGGCCCAGTCGGACGTGCCGACCGGCTAGGAGCCGATCAACCGAACGTCACGGTGATCGGCGTGCGCACGCTCCGCGCCGGGAGGGTGACGGTCAGGGTGCTGGTCGTGCTGTCGAAGTGGTAGGCGTGGGAGGGGAGTTGGGCCCCTCCCACTCGGACGGCGTTCGGGGCGGTGACGCCGAGGAGCGAGACGGTCCACTGCCGGTTTCTGATCTGGCCGTGGAAGCTTCCGGCCGGAGGATCGATCGTCACCGCGTGCCGGGTGCCGTTCTCCCGGTACCGGATCTTCGTGACGGCGCTGTGGCCGCGCCCGGTGCCGGTGGTCCCGTCGTCCTCGTAGAGGGTGGAGGTGCCGGACGCGCCCGCGGCGACGGTGAGCGTGACCTTGGTCAGCGGGGCCTTGTCGTTGCTGGTGACGTCGTTCGTGCGGGTCGGGATGACGGCGCCCGCACGGACGAACACCGGCATGGTGTCGAGGCCGGAGGTGATGTTCTGGGTGGTGCCGCCGGCGTAGGTCTGTCCGGTGAAGTAGTCGGTCCACTGGCTGCCCGGCGGGAACCACACCGAGGTCGTCGCCGTGGCGCCGGGCGTGGTGACGGGGGCGACGAGCATGTCGGGGCCGTAGAAGTACTCGCTGCCCGAAGTGGCGTACGCCTGCGGCTCGTTGGGGTACTGGAGGTACATCGGGCGGGTGACCGGGACGCCGGTCGTGTTGGCCTGCTGGGCGAGGGAGTAGGTGTAGGGCACCAGGTTCTCGCGGAGGTTGAGGAACTTGTCGGCCGAGGCGCGGGCCGCTGTGCCGTACTGCCAGGGCAGGCGGTCGCTGTGGTTGCTGTGCAGTCGGTCGATGGGCTGGAAGGTGCCGAGCTGGACCCAGCGGGCGTACATGTCGTCGGGGAGTTTGTGCGTGGTGTGGGTCGTGCCGTCGGCGGTGTAGGTCTCCGAACCGGTCAGGTTCGTCGTGTCGTTGTGGCCGCCGATGTCGTGGCTGATCGCCGACATGCCGGTGGCGGCCGCCTCACCGGGCGTGTAGCCGACCTCGGCCTTCAGGGTGCCCCAGGTGGAGGAGGTGTCACCGGTGAAGTGGACGGTCGTGCGCTTGTCGGCCCACGGCCCGGTGGGCAGCCCCTGCTGGCCGCTGTAACCGCCCGCCTGGAGCGAGCCGTAGGCGCGGGAGACGGCGAAGCCCCGGCCGATGGTCTTGTCGGCGTCCGTCGCGTACTGCTGGTTGATCCACGCGTCGGGAGTGACACCGGGCAGCGCGGACTGGGAGGCGTCGCAGCACCAGTCCAGCCACCAGAAGTCGTTGCCCTGCTGGTCCATCGTCTGATGCAGGTCCATGTACGCCTTGAGCTGGTCGGGGTCGCCCCAGTCGAAGGTGTAGCAGTCACCGGCACCGCTGCTCGCGGCGGGAGCGCAACCCCCCTTGTGCAGCTTGCCCTTGGCGGTCGCCTGGGCCTGCGCGAACTGCGGGTCGCTGCTCAGGATGCTCGGGTGGATGTTGAGCGTGTTGTGCAGCCCCTGGGACGCGGCCCAGTCGAAGAACCCCTTCGGATCAGGGAACTTGGACTGGTCGATCTCCCAACCGCTCCACGTGTTGGGCGACTTGAAGTCCGTGTCGGTCACCAGGACGTCGAGGGGCACGCCCTCGGCGCGGAACGCGGGCAGGATCCTGTTCTCGTAGTCGGCGGCGGTGCGGTCGATGTACTCCGAGTACCAGACGCCGTACGCCCATTGGGGAAGCAGTTCGGGCGGACCGGTGAGGGTGGCCAGGTCGGTCAGCGCCCGCTGGTAGTCGTGGCCGTAGCCGAAGACATAGCCGTCCTGGTACGGCGCGCCCCCGTGGGAGGGACGTTGGGTGACCTGGTGGGTGCCGGTGTCGTACAGGGCGGAGGAGGTGTCGTCGAGGAGGTACCAGCCGTCCTTGTACAGCAGGCCGGGCGTGGTGGTCGGCGCCCCGTTGTCGCCGTTGACGCCGTCGAGGCTGCGGCGGTAGCCGCCGAGCGCCAAGTGCGGTTGCGGGGCAGGGGAGTTGGCCGCCGTGACGCAGACCGTGTCGAGGTTGACATGGCAGCTCGCGGCGTCCGGGCAGCCGACGGTGATGTCGTTCGCCCCGGCCTTGAGCGTGACGGGGACGGAGGCGGTGCTCCAGGTGTCCCAGTTGCCGGTGACCGGCAGCGACAGGGTTCGCGTGGTGCCGCCGGACGACACCGTCGCCGTACGGGTCTGGTAAAGCCCGTCGCGGCCGGTTGCGTTGGCGTAGCGCACCTGCAACGCGTAGGTGCCGTCGGCCGGTACGCCGACCACGTGGGTCAACGCGCTCGTCCCCTGGTTCAGTTCGGCGACGAAGCCGCTCCCGGAGTACCCGGCGTGATCGGTGGCCGTGATCGCCGTACCCGAGACGCGGTCGGCCTCCGCCTCGCAGTTCACGCCGTATCCGCAACTCGTGATCGCGGTCGTGGAGGTGGAGGGGAAGCCGCTGCCCTGGTTCACCAGGGCGACGCTGTCGAGGTTGACGTCCCCGGAGTCGGCGGCGGTCCTCGTCAGCGTCAACGTGTGCTGCCCGGCGCCGAGTTGGACCGCGCTGCTCGCGAGACCCCAGGTGTCCCAGTTGGCGGTGGTCGGCAGACTCACCGTGCGGCTCGCGCCGCCGTCCACCGAAAGCGTGAGGGTGCGGGTGGTGTTCTGTCCGTCCCCGCCGACGGAGTTGGCGTAGCGCGCGTCGAACGTGTACGTCCCCGCCGCGCCGACATTGACGTCGGCCGACACGGAGTCGCCCGTCCCCTCGAAACCGGCGAGGAATCCGGACCCGGTGTAGCCGGTGTGGTCCGTGGCGACACCGGCCCCGCTGTGGGGCAGTTGCTCGGCCTCGCACAGGGCACCCAGGCCGCAGGTGAGCCGGTGCCACGGGCTGGCGTCGACCGCCGTCCCGCCGGCCGACAGGTGCACGGAGAGGTTCTGCGCGTCGAACGGCCCGGAATCCACCTGGTACTTGAGGGTGAGCGCGCTCGTGGTGATGGTCAGCCAGCCGTTGGAGGTGCTCGATGTGTACGGGGGCGGAGTGAACGCGGTGCGGCCGATCGCGTTGAACGTCGCGCTGTCGGTGAACTTCCCGTCCTGCGCGTACTCCGTGCGGATCAATGTCGGGGACAGGACCTGGAAGCGGGCGTTGCCCGAAGTCACCGATGCGGCACGGTGGTTGGCCGCCACCTGTGCCGAGGCCGCTCCGGTGCCGGTCACGAGCATGGCGGCCAGGGTGCTGATGAGGGCGAGGACCGTGACGTGTCTTCGCGGGGAGCGGGTGGTGCGTGACGCCGATCGTCTTCTCACGGACAGCTCCGTCCTGGAGTGGGGCCACGTGGGCCCGTGGTGGAGGTGTGCCGGTTCCCGTTCGCGCCTGGTGGAATCTGCTCCTGGCCGACATCGTTGTCAACCCTTGCGGCTGACGGTTCCTGTGCGCGTTGGTTCAGCCGGGTGGGGTTCTGGGCGGGAAAGGGGACGGCGGGGAGTTCCTGGCGCCGAACTCCTCGCTGCGGTAGGCGTGTTCGGGCCTCTTGCGGCAGTGGCGCGATCAGCGGCAACGGGCCGCCCTGGACGCCGGGGCGCAGCGCTGACGCGGTGTCAGGCCTGGGTGCTGCCGGGTACCGCGGGCGCGGCGCTCACCGCTGTGACGACCGGCTCGGCCGGAAAGCGCGCGGCGACCCGGGCGGCGGTGGCGGTGGCGCGGGCTCTCGTGGTCGCCACGCCTATCGTCGTGATCACGAGGCCGCCGGTGGCGAGGATCCACCAGCCCGGGTGGCTGGCGGCGGCGAGGTCGGGGCCGCCCGGGGCGCGGGTGCGGGCGGTGACGATCGAGCCGAGGACCGCGACGCCGAGGTTGTTGCCGATCTGGCGGCCGGTGGTGGTGATCGCGGCGGACACCCCGGCCTGGGCACGCGGCATACCGGCTACTGCGGTGCTGGTGATCGGGGCGTTGACCATGCCGAATCCGATGCCGAGGAGTACATAGGCGGCGAGCAGGGTCGCCCACGACGTGGCCGGGGTGAGTGTCGTCAGCGTCAGTGCGGCTACGGCGATCAGCAGGCCCGCGGCGACCAGCGGCGGGCGGGGGCCGCGCGCGGCGGTGAGGCGTCCGGACAGCGGTGAGGCCAGCGCGGTGCCGGCGGCCATCGGCACGGTCAGCAGGCCGGCCTGCAGCGCGCTGCATCCGCGCACGTCCTGCAGGTAGAGGGTGTTGAGGAACAGGAACCCCGACAGCACGAGGAACGCCGTGACGGCGGCGACGAAGGAGCCGGTGAACGGGACCGAACGGAAGAACACCGGGTCCACCAGCGGCTGTTGGCGACGCCGTTCGTAGGCGGGCAGCGCCACGGCGGCTGCCGCGGCCAGGATGAACAGGGCGACGATGGGGGTGCTGCCGTAACCCTGACGGGAGCCCTCGATGATCGCGAAGATCAGCGAGGTCAGGATCGTGACGACGAGCACCTGACCGACCGGGTCCGGACGGCGTGGCGCCGTATCCCTGGATTCGGGGACGAACACCGCGGCGAGCACCAGGGCGGCCACCCCGATCGGGATGTTGATCCAGAAGATCGAGCGCCAGCCGGCCGAGGCGACCAACAGACCGCCCACCACTGGCCCGGCCGCCAGGGACAGGCCGACCGTGGTGCCCCACAGCCCGATCGCACGGGCGCGCTCGCGCGGATCGGGGAAGGCGTGCGTGATGATCGACAGGGCGACCGGGTTGAGCATGCTGGCGCCCAGACCCTGGGCGACCCGGAAGGCGATCAACCAGCCGAGACTCGGCGCCAGGGAACAGGCCAGCGAACCGATGGTGAACAGGAGCAGCCCGGCCTGGAACACCCGGCGTCGTCCGATCCGGTCCGCGGTGGATCCGGCGAGCATCATGAAGGCGGCGACGGCGAGCGTGTAACCGTCGACGGTCCACTGCAGCCCGCTCACCGGGGCGTGCAGATCGCCTCCTACGGCGGGCAGGGCGACGTTCACGGCGGTGGTGTCCAGGGCGGTGATCAGCAGGCTGAGGCAGCACACCGCGAGGACGAGCCCTGCCCGCCGACGGGCGTCGTTCAGGAGGGGCGTGTGCGACGGCATGTTCGTTCTCCTCGGTCAGGGATGGTGCGTTCCGCGGTCCTGGCGTACGGCGTGTCCGGCGGTCCGGGGCGCGAACGGCACGGTGTGGCACGGGAGTTGGGGCTTCGTGGTGGTACCGGGATGCGGAATGGGCCGGAAGGCGGCGCGGGGAAACGGGCCGGTCGGCGCTCATTCGTCCTTCGGCGGGGTGAGGCAGTGGCGGTGGGCGCGTTGCCCGCGCCGGATCCTGTGTGTCTTCGCCGGTTCCTGACGTGGCGGTGCGATGTCAGGAAGACGTGTGGATCAACTGCGGTTAGGCGATGGGGATTTCGTCGAGCTGGACGAGGCTGCTCGGGCCGCCGGTACTGAGCGTGGGGATGGCGGAGATGAAGCGGTGGACATGCTCGGTGCGGAGGCGGGCGGCGAACGCGGAGGCGTCGGTGTAGACCTCGTAGAGGTAGAAGCGGCCGGGGACATCGCGTGCCTCGTAGGCGGTGAAAGTGACGCAGCCGGGTTCGCGGCGTACCTCGCGGACGAGTTCGACGATCCGCGCGCGGAAGGCGTCTGCCTGGCCGGGCCTGGCGTCCAGGACGGCGATCACGGGGCGCGGGTCGGGGTCGTCGGTGTCGACCTGGAGGTTGCCGTGATTCAGGCTCGCGGCAAGGAAGTTGTCGGTGTCGGGCATGGGTCAGAGCTCGATCCTGATGCCGGGTTCGACGATGCGGACGCTGGTCCCGGGAGTCAGGTCGCGGGAGGCGTCCTGGTAGCGCAGCGGGTTCTTGTCGCTGTGGGTGATGAGCCGGTCGCCCAGGAAGCCTTTGGTGAAGGCGTAGTGGTGCGGGACGGCCAGTTCGGGCTTGAGGAGGGCGGTCAGTTCGGCCGCCTCGTCGGCGTTCATGACGACCTGCGTGTTGCCGGCCGGCCGGATGTGCAGGCCGCTGGTGGGCAGCAGGGCGAGTGAGATGTGCCCCAACCGCTTTGGGATCTCGGCCAGTTCGGGAATGAGCATGGTGTCCCCGGCGAAGTACACCGCGTCGGTGCCGGCGCGGAGGACGAAGGTGACCTCGTAGACGCCATGCTTGGCGGGGGTGGCGGTGATGGTGACGCCGCCGACCTCGGCCTCCTGCCAAGGCGCGAGGGCCGTGACATTCGTGAACCCGTGCTTGCGTGCCGCCTCGACGACGGTCTCGGCGACGAACAGCGGGACCGTGCGATCGCGGTAGGCGGCGAAGGCCTCCAAGTCGCAGTGGTCGTAGTGCTCGTGGCTGATCAGTACGCCGTCGAGCCGGGGAAGGTCGGGGATGCCGATGGCGATCGGCTCGCCCTGGTAGTACCCGGGGCGGGTGCTGAACCAGGGGTCGGTCAGGAATGTACGGCCACCGATTTCTATGAGGTGGCAGCTGTGCGTGATACGGGTGACCGCGGTCTTGGGCATGGGCGGGCTCCGTGGAGTGGTGAGGGT